>CAZTGJ010000006.1:0-23386 GCA_964613025.1 uncultured Thermoplasmata archaeon
TGGTAACTGGGGATAATGAATATTAACATTTATCAGGGGTGCGAAACATGAATTTGAAGTATGGTTCCGCAGATTACCACACCTCTCCTCTTCATCACCTTCCATAGGATCAACAGTTGCTGCTCCTTCCTGCGCATGACGATGTTAATTCCTATATGATATTAACCTGGGAAAGATGGATAAAATGCGGGAAGTGCCCGACCATTGTGGATAATCTGAAGCTCGGTCGTCTTCCATACAATTATTGTTTCTATTGCTCAATAATAATCTGCCAATAATTTATACCCTGAAAGATCGTACATTTCTCTATAGAATATTTGCCAATTTACAATAAATTTATATGCTATTACTTAAACGGAATGTCCGCCTATTAAACATGCCCAATAACAACATAGCACATGTACCCCGCTGGAAACATTAGCACATATAAATTCATACTTTTTGAATTTGTATAGGAACAGCAAATACGATGAAAGGGTGTGGAAATTATGACACTGCTTGCTCACAAAAAAAATTCTGATCTGACGTTTAATAATCAAAGAATAATGATGGGCAGCGTGGATGTTTTTTTATCAATTTCGTTTACAAATCAAAAAGCAGATTGAGGGATTAGAGAATGACCGAGAATACAGAATCATCCGAGAAGAAACCAATAATTGTCAATGACCTGAATCCCAACTTCAAAGATGAAGTTTCGAAGGAATTAGGTGGGGAAAATGTCAAGCGTTGTTTTGCTTGCGGAACCTGTTCAGTCATATGCCCGGTTTTTGCAGTGGAGGAACGATATGATCCGCGGAAGATCATACGGATGATGATTTTGGGAATGGATAAGCAAGTCCTGCAGAGCGACCTGATCTGGCTATGCTCAGGATGTTACAGTTGTTATGAACTGTGCCCAAGAGATGTCAAACTCACAAATGTCATGGGTGCGATACGACAAATTGCTGTGAAACATGGCTTTATACCCGAAGTTATGAAGGCAAGTGTTGATCAGCTTGAAAAATTCGGACGATTGACAGAGGTAAGCGAATTTGAGAACAGGGTCAGGGCAAAAAAGAACATGCCCGAATTAAAACCTGAGATCCCTGAGATCAAGAAACTCCTCGTCAAGCTAGGTACACGCAAGGCCATCGAAGGAGGGCAGTCAAATGAGTGACAAGGCAAATGGCAAGAAATATGCACTCTTCCTGGGATGCACAATACCGATCAAGGGATTACATTATGAACTCTCTGCACGAAAGGTAGCAGAAAAACTCGGAATAGAACTTATCGATCACCCGGATTTCTCGTGTTGTGGTTTTCCTTTGGCAAATATTCACCATCACTCCGGTATGACACTTGCAGCACTGAATCTGGCGATCGCCGAAGCAGAAGGACTGAACATACTCACTCTCTGTAACGCATGTACTGGACAATTGACAAAGGCACAAAAGACTCTTGCTTCCGAGGAGGGTGCCGAGGAATTAAAAAAGGTAAATAAAGAGTTGAAGGATCTTGGGTATGAGTACAAAGGGAGTGTTGTGGTCAAGCATTTTGCAAGGGTTTTATTAGAGGAGGTTGGACTGGACACGTTGAAAAAAGCGATAACTCAGCCGCTAAAGGGCATAAATATCGCTCCACATTACGGATGTCACTGCATCCGGCCTTCTTCGATTTTTGATGACTTTGATGATCCAATTCGTCCTGAAAGTCTTGATAAGCTCATTGCGGTAACAGGAGCTACGTCAGTTCAGTATAGAGATAAATTGCAGTGCTGCGGCGGAGGAATCCTTGCGTTTGATGAGAATACCTCAATGAAGATGGTCAAGCAGAAACTGGATCATGTCAAAGAAGCTCATGCGGATGCAATGACCCTGATATGTCCATCATGCGATATTATGTATGACGAATATCAGCCAAGTGTGGAAACAAAATTTGATGCTGAGTATGGTATCCCCGTGTTGTTTTACTCGCAGCTCCTGGGTCTGGCCATGGGTCTGGACCCAAAGAAAGATCTTGCTGTAAAGAAGAATCACGTTCGGGTAAAGCCGTTATTGAGAAAACTTGAGGAGATGAATAACGGAAGTGAGTGAAATGCCCGGTAAAGTCGGTGCCGTTCTTGTGATCGGCGGGGGTATCGGAGGAATTCAATCCGCTTTGGACGTTGCTGATAGTGGATTCAAGGTTTATCTTCTTGATAAAAATCCCAGTATCGGGGGAGCCATGGCACAACTGGATAAAACATTTCCAACCAATGATTGTTCAATGTGTATCATGTCTCCGAAGATGGTGGATGTGGCCCGTCACCCGAATATTGAATTACTCACCTATTCCGAAGTAATGAAATTAGATGGAAGGGAAGGGAATTTCACGGTGACGGTGAAAAAGAAAGCAAGATATGTTAATGAGAAGTGTACCGGATGTGGCTCCTGCGCCGAGGTCTGTCCTGTTGAGTTTCCGAATGATTTTGATATGGGACTCAGCAATAGGAATGCCATATTTGTGCCCTTTCCTCAGGCAGTTCCGCTCAGATATACAATAGAAAAACAAGGTTTACAACCATGCAGAGCCGAATGCCCTGCAAGTGTTGGTGCACCGGGTTATATCACTCTGGTCAGTCATGGTAAATTTTATGATGCCCTTCAGATTATTAAGGAAAAATTACCGTTCCCATCCATATGCGGAAGGGTTTGTCATAGACCCTGTGAAAAGAAATGTGAACGAAATAAAATTGACGAGTCGGTGGGGATTGCGCATATCAAACGCTTTGTTGGGGATTTGGAATTAAAAATCCCTGCCATAGAGATACCACCAGTGGTTACACGGGCTGAGAGCATTGCAATCATTGGTGGGGGTCCGGCGGGTTTGACAGCAGCGCATGATCTTGTCCTCATGGGTTATCATGTGAGAATATTCGAGGCCACACCGGTACTCGGCGGTATGATGCGATTTGGGATCCCGCGATTCCGTCTGCCAAAGGAGATCCTTGAAAGAGAGATAGCCGACATTCTTGCACTTGGGGTGAGCGTGCAGCTTGACATGAAGATTGGAAAGGATATGACGCTAGATGATATGTTTAATAATGGGTATAAGGCAGTTTTTTTGGCAATCGGTGCTCAAAAGGGAAAAAGTATCAGGATTCAAGGGGAGGAACTTGAAGGGGTATTCCAGGCAACTGACTTCCTGAAAGAGGTGAATCTGGGTAAGATCATCAGAACGCCAACTGCGACCATTGATAGAAAAACATGTATTGGCTGTGGACTTTGTGCCCCTTCGTGTAATTATCAGGCAATTGTGCTTGACACAGACAGGGATAACCCAAAGAAAAAATTCCCTCGTGTGTTAAAATATATGTGTAAGAACTGCGGTAAATGTGCAAGCGTTTGTCCAACGAAAGCCATACGCTTGACCGGACATAGGGACATTTCACCGAGACTTGGCAATAATGTGATCGTTGTGGGAGGGGGTAATGCCGCGCTGGATACTGCAAGGACTGCTTTGCGTTTAGGTGCAAAGAATGTAACCATTCTATACAGGAGGTCCCGTGAGGAAATGCCAGCGGAACCCGAATGGGAGATAGATGAGACGGAAAGCGAAGGAGTTGCCCTGCAATATCTAACAGCAGTATCTAAGGCAGTAGGGGAAGAGGGAAAGCTGAAATCCATTGAATGTATAAAAATGAAGCTTGGTCAACCTGATGAATCGGGCCGTCGCAGACCCCTACCCATCGAGGGCTCCGAGTTTACCATGGAAGTTGACAGCCTAATTATAGCAATAGGCCAGGAAGTGGATCTCGGATGCATGTCCAAGGATGTGGATCTGGAATGTACTCCATGGGGAACGATCAAATCAGATGATATTACTCTTGAAACCAACATCGAAGGTGTCTTTTCAGGTGGCGATTCGGTTATCGGCTCAGGAACGATAATCGAGGCCATTGGTGCAGGAAAAGAAGCTGCAATCTCCATTGATAGATATATCAACAAACAGAATCTCAGAAAAGGAAGGGATTTTAAGCCGAAAATCGCGGAAGCCCCGGTGGAAGGTGAAAAAAAGAAAAGAAAAGTCCCCATGAAGTATTTACCATTTGAAGAGAGAATTGGCAACTTCAATGAGGTAGAATTAGGATATACGGAACAGGAAGCAATGAAGGAGGCGAACAGATGTCTTGTCTGCGGTGGATGTGCGGACTGTTATGAATGCTCCAGGAATTGTGATGCGAATGCGATAGACCATCATATGGTGGATGAGGAGATTGAACTTCACGTGGGTTCTATCATTCTCTCTCCTGGTTTCAGTACGTTCGATCCAGTGGTCAAAAAGGAGTACGGCTATAAAAAATACCCCAATGTTATCACCAGTATCGAATTCGAGCGAATACTGAATGCATCCGGTCCTACAAAGGGACATATAATTCGCCCCTCTGATAGTAAAGAACCAAAGAAGATTGCTTTTATTCAATGTGTAGGATCCCGGGACCAGAAAACGAATCCTTATTGTTCAAGTGTTTGCTGTACCTACGCGCTCAAGGAAGCCATCGTGGCACGGGAACACTCTCCCGAACTTAAATCCTACATTTTTACCATGGAGGAAAGGAACTTTGGTTCGGGATTTGAGGATTATCGAATTCGGGCTGAGAATGATTATGGTGTCGAGATCGTAAAGAGCAGCAGGATTCCACATATCGAAGAAACAGATGACAAGAATCTATCAATAAAATTCCTCAAAAATAACAAAATCATGAAAGAAGATTTTGATATGGTCATACTTTCAGTGGGTATGGAACCTGCAAAAGGTGCTGATGTCCTTGCGGAAAAGCTTGGAATTGAACTCAATGAATATGGGTTCTGCTCAACAACACCTTTTGAACCACTGACCACAACGAAGCCAGGTATCTTCGTAAGCGGTGTTTTCTCCGGACCAAAGGATATTCCTGAGACTGTTGCCCAGGCATCCGGTTCAGCAGCAAAAGCATCGGGTATTATTGCCAGTGAGAGAAACACTCTGATATCGGAAAAGGAATATCCTAAAGAAATTGATGTGTCTGGACAGGAACCACGGATCGGAGTATTCGTTTGCCATTGTGGCATTAACATTGGTGGGATCGTGGATGTGCCTGCCGTGGCAGAATATGCACGAACACTTCCAAATGTGGTGTTCGTGGAGGAAAACCTGTACACCTGTAGCCAGGATACACAAAAGATCATCAAAGACAACATAGAAACAAATCAGCTCAATCGAATCGTGGTTGCTTCCTGTTCGCCACGAACGCATGAGCCACTTTTCCAGGACACCATCAGAGAAGCGGGATTGAATCCATTCCTGTTCGAAATGACGAATATCCGGGATCAATGCAGTTGGGTCCACATGAAAGAGCCCCAGGAGGCTACGGAAAAATCGAAGGAACTCATCCGTATGGCTATTGCCAAAGCCGCATTGCTGGAACCATTGAAGAAATCGCGTGTTGATATCGTTCCATCGGGTCTTGTAATCGGAGGGGGACTTGCAGGGATGACGGCTGCTCTGGAACTTGCACAACAGGGATACAGTGTTGATCTCATTGAAAAGACAGATTCCCTGGGAGGAAATCTGAAACGCCTCGTCATCACATTGAGAGGTGATGATCCGAATATCCTTCTGGCGGACCTCGTACAAAGGGTTGAGAATAATGATTTGATCACGGTTCATACAGGTGTTGAACTCCAGAGTTTTGATGGCTTTGTGGGAAACTTCAGATCAACGCTCACCGATGGGTCGATTGTCGAGCACGGTGTGACAATCGTTGCTACAGGTGCTCTTGAACATGTTCCCCATGAATATGAATATGGAAAACATCCGGATATAGTAACCCAATTGGAATTCGAACATCGGGTTGAAAACGATAATTTCCATCCGAAATGTGTTGCGATCATTCATTGTGTGGGTGCACGAGATGAGAATAATACTGAATGCGGAAGGATCTGCTGCTCTAAGGCGATTAAAAGTGCCCTGGATATTAAGAAGAAATATCCTGAGATTTCCGTATTTAATATCTTCAAAGATATCCGCACGTATGGTTTCAAGGAGAAATATTACCAGGAAGCCGGCGAGCAGGGAGTAGTTTTCATCAGGCGGGAGGACAAAAATAAACCTGTGGTCTCCATAGAGGATGGAGTTCTTCAATTACTGGTCTGGGATTCTGTGTTGGGGAGGGATATTATCCTACGCCCCGATGCGATAGTACTGAGTTCAACTGTGGTTGCCGACCCCGAAAACATGGAACTTGCGAAGAAACTGAAGGTACCTCTGACAAAGAACGGATTCTTCCTGGAAGCCCATGTCAAGCTTCGCCCGCTGGACTTTGCCACCGACGGGATATTCGTGTGCGGACTTGCTCAGGGGCCAAAGTTCATCGATGAAGCGATCTCACAAGCCTGTGGTGCGGTTTCCCGTGCCTGTACGATACTCTCAAAGGATTCCCTGGAAGCTGGTGGCATCGTATCTGTCGTTGATGAAGAGAACTGTGGGGGATGCGGAACCTGTGAGACCATATGTCCATACACTGCAATCACCGTGGATATGTCTGATCCCACCAATCTCAAGGCAAGAACGAACGAGGTGCTTTGCAAAGGCTGTGGGAGCTGTATCCCGGCCTGCCCCGAGCGCGCCATCACCATGAAGCACTTCTCACGAAATCAGATCATGGCCCAGATCCTGGCACTTGCTGAGGAGGCGTAATAGCATGGAAAACGAATCCCGAACTGATTTTAAACCGAAAATTCTTGGCTTTCTATGCAATTGGTGCAGCTACGCAGGAGCGGATCTGGCAGGGGTAAGCAGGATCCAATATCCTCCAAATATGAAGATCATCAAGGTCATGTGCAGCGGACGGGTGGATCCGGTTCTGGTGATCGAGGCGCTTGCAAATGGGATCGACGGAGTCATAATCACCGGATGCCATCCTGGCGATTGTCACTATCAATCCGGAAATTATCAGACCGAGCGAAGATACAAGGCTCTCAGTGAAGCTCTGAGTTATACGAGGATCGAAACCGGGCGGATTGCTCTCGAATGGGTGAGCGCTTCCGAGGGTACCCGCTTCGGTGAAGTGGTACAGGGGTTCACCGACCTAATTAAAAAACTAGGACCCAACAAGGTGAAGACGGAAAATGGAAGTGGAGATGACTTGATCACTGAACTGCAAGCTGTGAAGAATCTGTTCGATACCCACTCATCGAGAACTTTGGTGGGAAAACAAGGTGAACTCGTGGAAAAGGGAAATGTCTATGGCGAAAAAGTGGACATTGAAGAGTATGAAAGATTACTCAGCCAGAATATAAAAAATGGGTACATTCGTCATTACATTTTGGCTTCTGCCAGATCAAATCCAAAGTCTGTAAAAGAGTTCTCTGAACATTTGAATATCAGTCCCCAGACTGTGACAAGTGAGATCGCCGTGCTTTTACGGAAAAATCTACTGGCGATCAATGCCATTGAAGGTACGACACCCAAATTTCTTTCGATTATCCCGGAGGATGATGCGTAATGACTGAAAAAGTTGGCGCGGTTCTAGTGGTAGGAGGCGGAATATCCGGGATGCAATCTGCCCTGGATCTTGCAGACAGCGGGTTCAAAGTATATCTGTTGGATAAGAGTCCAAGTATTGGCGGAGTGATGGCACAGCTCGATAAGACATTTCCAACCAATGATTGTTCAATGTGTATCATGGCGCCAAAACTCGTGGCAACGGGACGGCACCACAACATCGAAACGATAACATATGGGGAGATAGACGGGATCAAGGGGGAACCCGGAAATTTTCAGGTGAACATTAAAAAATATCCCCGAAGGGTTAACCTGGAAAGATGTACTGGCTGTGGGGTATGTGTAGAAAAATGCCCGGTTGAAGCAATAGATGATTATAATGAAGGATTGGTTTCGCGGGCGGGTATCTATGTGAAATACCCACAGGCAGTCCCCCTTGTTTTCACCATTGACAAGGAAATATGCATCGGGTGTGGTAATTGCGAGAGGTACTGCAAGGCTTTGGCAATTGAATACGATCAGGAGGAGACCATCGAAGAGATCAATGTGGGTTCGATCATTCTATCCCCCGGTTTTGAGGAGTTTGATCCGAAGGAGAGCCAATCATATGGCTACGGTCTGTATCCAAATGTACTGAGCAGTATTGAGTTTGAAAGACTGCTGAGTGCAACCGGTCCGTTCCTCGGAACTGTTCTCCGTCCCTCAGACGGGGAAGTTCCCCAGAAGGTGGCATTTATTCAGTGTGTCGGATCAAGGGATGCAAAATGTGACATCGAATACTGCTCCTCTGTGTGCTGTATGTATGCTATCAAAGAGGCGCTTATTGCTCAGGAACACACAGATGGTCTGAAATCACACATTTTTTTCATGGATGTCAGAGCATTTGGAAAGGAATTCGACGATTATTACACCAGAGCAGAAAAAACACATGGTGTGAAATTTTCACGATGCAGAATTGCCGATGTTGAAGAAGATCCGCAAACACATGACCTCATCATAACCTATATTGTGAGAGGCAAGCGGATGCAGGAAACGTTCAATATGGTCGTTCTTTCCGTGGGATTCAAACCATCTGCATCCGCACAGGACCTCAGTGAGAAACTGAACATCAGTCTGAATGAATACGGATTTTGTAAAACACATCCGTTCACTCCCCTGGAAACCACGCAACCGGGAATTTTTGTCAGCGGTGCTTTCTCGGGACCAAAGGACATTCCAATGACCGTTGCAGATGCGAGTGGTGCTGCTGCCAAGGCGTCGAGTATCATCTCTTCCCAGCGAAATACGCTGGTCACCGAAAAAGAGTATCCACCGGAAATTGATGTGATGAATGAAACACCCCGTATTGGGGTGTTTATCTGCAAATGTGGTATCAATATTGGTTCTGTTGTGGATGTGCCGGATTTAGTTGAATATGCAAAGACACTGCCATATGTGGAATACACCGAGTGGAACCTCTACACCTGTTCTCAGGATACCCAGGGAAAAATTACAGAAAAAATCAAGGAGCATGATCTGAATCGTGTCATTGTGGCATCATGCACACCCCGCACCCACGAACCCCTGTTCCAAAGCACCATTCGTGAAGCAGGCCTCAACCCCCATCTCTTTGAAATGGCAAATATTCGAGACCAGTGTAGTTGGGTCCATATGCACCTCCCCGAACAGGCCACAGAGAAAGCAAAGGAACTTACCAGGATGGCAATCGCCAAAGCTATTCACATCGAACCTTTGACAAGATCCCGGATCGATGTCATTCCTACAGGATTGGTGGTCGGTGGGGGAATATCCGGTATGACTGCAGCACTCGATCTGGCAGCTCAGGGATTTGAAACCTACCTCATTGAGCGTGAGAAGGAATTGGGTGGAAAGCTGCGAAGTACCTATTATATCCTTGGTGATGAAAACCCAGTGGAATTATTGCGTTCTGTGAGCAAGAAAGTCATGGAAAATAAGAAGATCACCGTGTTCACAGAAGCGGAAATCCAGGATATCACAGGGTTTGTAGGTAACTTTACAACCACATTTACTGTGGGTGGGAAGGAGCAGGAACTCAATCATGGGATCGTAATCATTGCTACAGGGGCGAAGGACTACGAGCCAACGGAGTACCTCTATGGTACGGATAAGAACGTGGTGACTCAGTCCCATCTTGAAGGAGAGCTAGCAAACGGATCCTTTTCAGCTAAACGAATTGTCATGATACAATGTGTAGGTTCACGAGATGAAGAAAGGTCCTACTGCAGTAGAACATGCTGCGGGGACGCAATAAAAAATGCATTGAAGATCAAGGAGATCAGTCCTGAAACTGAGGTATACATTCTTTACAGGGACATTCGAACCTACGGATTCAAAGAGAAATATTACCGAATGGCCGCAGAGAACGGAATTGTATTCATCAGGTATGATGATGAGAGTAAACCTGCTGTGACCAAAAAGGATTGTCTTCAGGTATCGATACTAGATCCAATCCTGGGCAGGGAGCTCATCATCAAACCCGACATGCTGGTATTGAGTACGGGAATGCTCCCCCGGGAGGGAACCGAGGAACTTTCCCAGATGCTCAAACTTCCGACCACAAAGGATGGATTCTTTTTAGAAGCCCATATGAAACTGCGACCAGTGGATTTCGCCACTGAAGGAGTGTACCTTTGTGGAAAGGCACATTCACCAAAATACATAGATGAATGTATATCGCAGGCCAGTGCAGCGGCATCACGGGCGTGTACGATATTGTCG
The DNA here is from genome assembly GCA_964613025.1 of uncultured Thermoplasmata archaeon. GTDB lineage: Archaea > Thermoplasmatota > DAOVMN01 > DAOVMN01 > DAOVMN01 > CAZTGJ01. The sequence continues at coordinate 10,243 of CAZTGJ010000006.1, forward strand.
AAGGAGACCCTGGAATCCGAACCATTGACCTCAGAAGTGAATAAGGATCTGTGTGCCGGCTGCGGACTCTGCGTTGAAGCCTGCCCCTACTCTGCCATTGAACTTGTGGAATGCAAGGCTGATGTGAATGCGGCATTGTGCAAGGGATGCGGTCTGTGTTCCGCTACCTGCCGTTCGGGAGCGATACAGCAGAATGGATTCAAGGATCAACAATTGCTGTCCATGATCGAAGGATGTTTTGCCGAGGTGTTCTAATATGTCTGATGATGTTGCATCGAAGAATGAGTGGGAACCGAAGATCATTGGATTCCTCTGTAACTGGTGTAGTTACACCGGTGCGGATCTGGCCGGAACATCGCGGTTGCAGTATCCCCCGAATGTTCGTGTGATCAGACTGATGTGTTCGAGCAGGGTAAATCCTCAACTGGTACTGAAAGCATTCCAGAGCGGAGCTGACGGAGTACTGGTATCGGGCTGCCATCCGGGGGACTGCCACTATATTGAAGGGAATTATCATGCCCGGAGAAAACTCACCATGCTTACGGACCTCTTCGGTCATATGGGTATCGAACAACAGCGATTTCAAGTATCATGGGTATCCGCATCGGAGGGACCAAAATTTGCTGATGTCATCCGGAGATTTACCGATCAGGTGACCGATTTAGGACCACAGACAAAACTATGTGGGGGGGAGGAAGAATGACGTCCATTGCAGAAATGGAAGAGGGGATCAGGGATCAGGCAAAACAATGGCTTGAGAACGGGGACGTGAAATACGTCATCGGTTACGAATCGGGAAATGCCACATGTATTTCCAGGCCTGTTTTCATACATAAAGCAGAAGATGTTGGCAGACTAGTTTGGAACCCTGCATGTGTCGATAATCTGACGCGATACCTCGTCGACGAGATGAAAGAAAAACCGAAGAGGGGGGAAGAGCCGGATCTACGTCCAGTGGGGATAGTAGTCAAACCATGTGACTCAAAAACTATCGTTGAGCTTATTAAAGAAAATATTGTTCCCCGTGAAAGAGTGAAGATCATTGGAGTCATCAGCAAAGGGTCAGTGGACACAAAAAAGCTTGAGGAAAAAATCCAGGAGATCCCTCTCGATAAAAGATCGCATGTGAGTATCCATGAAAACGATACCACTTTTATTGTGGAATATGGTGAGGAGAACATTTCAATCCCAAAGGATGAAATCCTCGCTGACAAATGCAAAGTGTGTGTCACTCATACTCCCGTGATCTCCGATGTGGTATTGGGAGATAAGGAAAAGGGAGCGGCACCCGACGAGTTCGATGATGTCAAAGAATTCGAGAAAATGACACCGGAGGAGCGGTGGGAGTTCTGGGAAAAGGAGCTTTCTCATTGTGTTCGATGCTATGCATGCCGAAATGCATGTTCATTATGCTATTGTGAAGAATGCGTATTCGAACGAACCAAACCGTATAAGTGGAGTGAAAAGAGCACCAACCTGAAAGAAAACCTGTTTTATCACATGGTGAGAGCTTTGCATCTGGCAGGGAGATGTGTCGATTGTGGGGAATGTGAGCGAGTTTGCCCAATGGATATCCCAATACGAAAACTCAATCGATTCCTCATGATGCGGGGGAAAGAGAGGTTCAACGTTACTCCGGGAATGAATGTCGGTGAAAAACCCATGTTCGGAACGTACGAATTGGATGATCCCGAGGAGGAGATCTGGTAGGAGGGATACCATGGGAAAAGTAATCAAAAAAGATAATGTGCCGGCCCTTCTGGATTCGCTCTCCGATTTTGAAGTATATGGTCTTTCGAAGGAGGATAACGCTCTATCATATGGTAAAGTTGATGGGAACAATCTGTTGCTGGAATTCAGGAATTCAAAGAAACCACCAAAGAACGTTCTCTTCCCCCAGACCGAGAAGATGTTCGATTTCAAACGGGAAGGAAAACAGTATACTGGGATTACGGAACCAGAGAAATCTGAAAAACCGATTCTTCTCTTTGGTGTGCGACCGTGTGATGCACGTTCGATAACCATTCTGGACAAGTTGTTCTCCTGGGATTACATTGATCCCTATTACGTGGATCGAAGGGATCGGTCAACGATAATAAGTTTCAGTTGTACCGACCAGAATATGCCGCAAAAGAACTGCTTCTGCACATCTGTTGACGGAAGTCCCGGTTCGAAGGAAGGAGCTGATATGCTCTGGACAGATATTGGAGACAGTTACTTTGTCGAATCATTGAATGAGAAGGGAATGAAGATCATGGAGATCGGTATTGACCTGTTCAGCGATGCCCCAGAAGAAAGTGATCAAAAGGCTCTGGAGGCAATAAAGACAGCCGAAGACTCTGTGGTCAGGAAGATGGATAAAGATGGGATCAATACGGCACTTGAAGCGATGTTCGACAGTGCGTATTGGGATCAGTTCTCCCGGCGATGTCTCGGATGCGGTGTTTGCACTCTGCTGTGTCCAACATGTCACTGTTTTGATATCAACGATATCACCAGCAGAGGAAAAGGGTGGCGAGAACGAACGTGGGATTCATGTCAGAATTGCTACTATACCATCCATGCCTCGGGACATAATCCCAGACCTGTAAGGAAACACCGTCAGAGGAACAGGATTTACCATAAATTCCAGTATATGGAGAAGAACCTGGAGGTGGTCGGTTGTGTGGGTTGCGGCAGATGTATCTCTGGCTGTCCGGTGAATATTGACATAATCGAGGTTGTGGAAGGTGTAAAGGCAGAAAAGGAGGCGGCAGGGAATGAGTAACAACTGTGGTAATGGTAAGGCAATTGAAAATGTCTATAAGCCCTCAATGGCAACAGTGTTATCCACGAATCTGGAAGCTGGAGGAAAACGACCCATACGCACATTAAAAGTGCAGATCGATGACCCCGAAGAGAGAAAGAAATTCATCCACAAACCCGGCCAGTTCCTGATCGCCAGTGCAATAGGTGTAGGCGAGAGTGTTTTTGCGATCAATTCAGTTCCCAATGAGGACGGCATTCTGGAATTTTCCGTGATGCGTGTGGGAAATGTGACCTCAAAACTTCATGAGATGAAAATCGGTGATAAACTGGGTATCAGAGGTCCATTCGGAAACTATTTCCCTGTCGAGGAATGGAAGAACAAAAATATCGTTTTTATCGGTGCAGGAATAGGGATATCACCGGTAGGTTCGGTTTATCGGTATGTGCTGGCACCTGAAAACCGGAAGGATTTTGGAAATGTTACGATAATATACGGAGCGAGAACTCCGGCGGATTTTGCATTCAAGGAAGAATTCAAGAGCTTTGAGACAAGAGATGACATGGATCTTTGGCTCTGTATCGATTGGAAATTCGGGCCGAATGGCCCAACCGGGGAATCCGCAGATGAAGGTTGGCCGGCAATAAATATGAAGGCACCCGGGGAAACTAGCATTCCCGATGGAATTAACAAGTTCACCTGTTTTGTACCTCAACTTGTGGAAGTCGTGAAACCGGAAGCGGATAATGCCATCGTTGTTACGTGTGGTCCACCGATTGCAATCAAGTTCATAACACAGGCATTGGACAGACTGGGATGGAAACCATCACAGATATACACGACACTGGAGAACCGCATGAAATGCGGTATCGGGAAATGCGGACGATGCAACATCGGACACATTTACATCTGCAAGCAAGGACCTGTATTCACCTATGAGGAAATCAAACAAATGCCGAATGAATTCTGAATTGTATTGATTTGTACAACGATTGAACACTGATTCCCAATGCGATTTGAATACCGGGGCAGGAAAGCTCGATGACGGAAAATCCTTGACAAACCACTGGATGATAGTATAATCCACCATAATAGAAAATAATACTTTATAGACCCTGACATATAATTTGACTAGGAAGAATGAGGCGAAATGCCAGAGGAATGTGTTTCCCGATCAAGTGACTTGTGATTTCTTCCATTCGGGAATGCGGGAAAATCAGCAGAAGGTACGTTTGATTCTTGAATCTGCATCCGCCAAATCACAGATGTTGATCACACTGAAAATCCGGGTACGACGCTTCATTCTCATTGGAATTGGAACGAAAAAAAACCGCTACCGAAAAGCTTAATTACCTATTCCAGATTTATGTCAGGGAAGATATGAGCTCCATTATTTCAACGAAAAAAGTAAACAAAATTTTTTAAAAAAAGCATATCTTACACCAACACGGACCAATGGGAAAATGAATCTCACGAGGCAGCAATTAGAGTACATGGAGGGATAAATTGAGTTTGGGTGCAATAGTTATATTTTTATTGTTAAATCTTATATGGATTACTATTCTATATCTCTCTCTTGGTGTTTTTTACAAAAGGAAGAATCTTAATTTACTGTATGTGTTTTTCTTTGTTTTCGGAATCCTAGCTGTTGTCATTTCCTTTGTCTTGGTTATTGATTATACGGAAACAACCGGTTTTTGTTCTGATGTCTGTCACCCAATGGAGGACTACGGGGAATCGTTCACTGATGCAGAGGAAGGTACAATATTGGCAACCCATCGGGACGAGGAGGTGAATTGTGCCGATTGTCATAATCAACCAGGGGTTGTCGGGATCATGAAATCAAAATATGCCGGCGTTGTGGAAGTATACAAATTCGCCACTGGCAGTTATGAAGAACCTCTCCATAACCCTGAGATCGATGAGGGCTTCTGTGCGAAGAACGGCTGTCATGTGAACACTGATTGGAAGATCCAGGGACTTGTGAATGAAACATCCCCGGATGGTGAAATAGATCATCCGGAAGAATACATAGAGATCTGCAACGATTGTCATGCCCCTCATCAGGAGGGGATCAAATTGAAACCCCTGGCGTGCACGGTGTGCCACGAGGATATATCAGAAGAAGATCTGTTCGACCATGAAGAGTTTGTGATCACCGATGACCGATTTCTTGAGATCATGGAGAATGTAACTGATGCGGACACATGTGGAGATTGTCATGAGAACATGGATAAATTACCATACAAATCCACAACTCCTAATGAATTTTGCCAAGGCTGTCACAATGATGAATTCGTTGCCTATTCTGAGAACTTTTCCGTGAACCAAATTGATGAATATGGTGGGTGTGCGAACTGTCATACGGACCACAAAGAGGTAGAGGAACTGCATCCGGTCTTGGATGAGATCGACTGTGAGGATTGCCACAATCCCAACAATGAAGAGGAATTCAACATCCACAATCCTTCGAATATCAAGTATGGCGCTGTTAAAGACGCTTTGAGTAGTGATTTCTGTGCAGACTGCCACGAAGGAGAGGTCGAAGCATTCGAAGAGAATGTCTCACCGGGGCAGCTTGAGTACTATGGTAAGAGCTGCGTCAGTTGTCATTCAGATCATGATGTGATAAATGACCCTCATCCCATTCTGGAGAATGTCGATTGTGGAAATTGTCATACGAACTATGATGATGAGATAACCGCTCATAACCCCTCTGAGATACGATATGCGTCGGAAACATCCCGGATAGACAATGATTTCTGCTCGGGGTGTCACAATGCGGAGTTCAATGCGTATACGGGTAACGTGACTGAGGGGCAGGCAGAAGTGTATGGTGAGAATTGTATCAATTGTCACACCGATCATGATGTCGTTCCTGAGATACATACAACTCCTGATGATTTGAACTGTGTGAACTGCCACACGGATTACGATGATGGGATAACAACTCATGACCCCTCGAAGATCAGTTACCAGTCCGTGGGCTCTTTCCTGAACAGTGATTTCTGTCAGGATTGCCATGAAAAGGAGTACACTGATTACGAGAAGCAGCTCGGTTCATACGGTAGTTGTGTCAATTGTCACGGGGATCACGACGAGAAGACATTACCGCATCCCACAGTTGAGGAACGGGACTGCAGTGATTGTCATGAAAACATCGGTGAAGACATACATGATCCAACGAATACGAACTATGGAGACCTTCAACTGGAAAACGAATTCTGCAGCCAATGTCATGATGTGCAGTATGAGAACGTCGAGAACGGAACGCTTGCGGGATATGAATGTGTAGAATGTCACGGCGATCACACGGTGACAGTGTCGGAAGAAAGAAACTGTGGCAACTGCCATACAAATTTTAAAATAAATCATAGTCCGTGAGGGAAGAAAATGAATGAGGGAATAGTAAAGAAATACAGTTCAGTGGTTGTTATTGAGCATTGGCTTTTCTTCCTGCTGGGTGTGGGCCTGGTCCTTACAGCAGTGCCTTCATTCATTAATGCGTTCCTGTTGGAAATGCATATATTTAATGTCTCGGTCCCCACCCCATTCGATTGTTCCTCAACTCACAAAGCGCTCGGCGGAATACTCGTCCTTTTATCCCTGTTCCATGTGACGTATCATACAAAGAAAAGTGATAGGGAGTTACTTCCGGAAGTCCCATTCAGAGATTTCAAGGAATTCTTGCATTCGTTATTATTCATGATCGGACTTGCCCGCAGAGATTCGTATGTCACCGATAAGAAAATTTCTAGTATCGATAAAGTTACATATATTTCCCTCGTATACATGGGGGGATTAAGTCTGGCAACGGGAATCATGCTCGTAATCGATACCCCGACCTCTGATACATTATACATGGATAACGGTATCTTACTTACTCATGTGATAACTTCGATAATGATCTTTTTCATTGTCCTATATCACATCATTATTAATCTCAGAAAAAAGAACTGGGTGGGTATGAGATCCATCTTTTTGAATAAGGAAATGCCAGCCTGGTACATCAGGAAATACCACAGAAACTGGTATGACGATTTGGTTAATGAAGGAATAATAAAAGAGAGAACGCTCGGAGATCAATTGAGGTTGGACTATGACGAAGAGCAATAAAGAGATTTATCACGATCTGGTAAAGATTGTTGGTGAGGATAGAGTAACAGACAATATGTTCGAACGCCAGGCATATGGTCATGATCTCGCACCGTTACCAAAGCACATTGCATTGGCATTCAAGATTGTTCCGGACATTGTTGTGAGACCGAAGAGTGCTGAAGAGGTTTCCAAAATCATCAAACTTGCCAGAAAAAATGAGATCCCGGTAACTCCAAGAGGGGCAGCCTCCTGGGGAATCGGCGGGGGGGTCTCTTCGCAGGGTGGAATACTACTCGACATGACCAGTATGAGTGGGATCATTGAAATTGATCAGGAAAATCAATGTATTACAGTGGAAGCAGGCATCACATGGAAAGAAGTGATCGATGCACTTTCCCAATTGGAACGTGAAGCCGCAACCACGAAAAATGGCCTCATGATCGGTGCATATCCCAGCAGTGCTCCGGCTGCAACCATCGGAGGCTGGATCAATACCGGTGGGGTTGGGATCAGCTCATACAAATATGGGGGTTCTGAAAACCAATTCCGAAGTTTTGAGGTCGTTCTCCCCAATGGTAACATAATTAATACTGGTTTTCAGAAAGTTGTGGCAAATTCATCGGGCTATGATTTGACGCGGTTATTCATCGGTTCGGAAGGAACATTAGGAGTTATTACCAAGGCAACTATCAAGCTATATCCGAAACCCGATGTTTTCCTACCGATCGCATACTCTCTTCCCGACATGGAAACAGCCTGCAATGGAATGTTGAAGGTTACGAGAGAGCCATTCACCCCTGTGCACATGAGCTATCTCGACAAGAACCATAGTGATTATCTCAGAGAACTTGGTTTGAGCGACCATGAGGTTGGAGCCCTAGTGAATGTTGCACTCGAAGGGAGTGAGGCTACGGTAGCTGAACAGGAGAGGATCATCGATCAGATCATGGCAGATCTCGGCGGAGAGAAGCTGGATACGAACATGGCAATGCATGAATGGGCAGAACGTTTCTATGAACTGAGAGTGAAACGGCTTGGTCCCTCACTGATATTGTATGAAGTGTTCGTACCGGTTTCGAAACTCAATGAGGCAATAACAATGTTCAACGATTTTGCAGAAAAAAGGAAACTTCCCACCGGTGTGACAGGAGTCATTTCCGACAGGAATACTGCTACATTGATGCCGTATTTCCTGATCGACGAAAGAGAGATGATAAAATTCATGACGTCCTTATCCACAACCGCTGAATTGGGAAACATTTCCTTCAAGCTCGGGGGAAGACCTGCAGGATTGGGAACATTCTGGGCATCGAACCTTCCTTTACTGCACGGCAAAGGGTCCCATGTAATGGATGACATAAAAAGCGCCATTGATCCCTATGGAGTATTAAACCCCGGGAAAATGTTAGAAGGAGTTACTCGATTCGGAGTTCCCATACCGGGTATCGGAATGAAATTCGGAATGAGTGGTATGGCACTGTTTCGAAGAGTCGCTGCACTAACTGAAAAAGAACCTGTGGTTAAAGACAAATCAAAGGATTCTGGCGAATAGGAAGGAGAACAATGAAGAAACTAAAAGACAAGCCACCGAATATTGATGATTTGTATGCATGCTTGCAATGTGGGTATTGTAGGTCGGTTTGTCCGATTTTTGCAGAAAAAGGTTGGGAATCCTTTACACCCAGAGGTAAGGTATATTGGCTGAAGCAAATATCTGATAAAGGAATTATCGATAAGATATTGGGAAGGGATGTCGAACCTACGGAAGAATGGATCAACGCCATGTATTCCTGTACATTGTGCTCCAGATGTGAAACAGAGTGCCACGTAAATATCAAATTCCATGAGTTCTGGGAAGAAGCAAAGAATTGGATGGTCAGGAATGGGTACGGACCACCAGAAGCCGCGAAGGATATGTACAAGTACATTGCAACCCCGGAGTATAAAAATCCCTTCATGGAACAAGGCACAACCCGGGATGAATGGTATAGAGATGATTACAACCTTCCCGACAAGGCAGAAGTACTGTACTTCCCTGGATGCATGACCTCGTATTATGAGTATACAACATTGCTGAATAATTTGAAGATCATGACAAAGATCGGCGTTGATTTCACGACCCTCGGTCAGGATGAGATGTGCTGCGGAATGATCAACATCTTCACAGGACAACCCGATAATTTCAGAGAGATCGCAGAATACAATGTTGCCCAGATCAAGAAAAGAGAAGCAAAAATTGTTGTCAGCAATTGTCCAGGTTGTGTACGGGGTCTTATCAAATACAAGAAGTTCGTTGACTACGATTTCGAGGTTCTCCACACCATAGAACTATACTATAGGCTCATGAAAGAGGGGAAGTTCGAGTTCAAGAAAGAATTCAAATCAAAGGGACTCCCAATCGTTTATCATGACCCATGCGAGCTGGGAAGGATACGGGAGATCGAGGACGGTCACGGTAGATATGAAGAACCGAGATATGTTCTGAGAAACATCCCCGGAATTGATGAAGTTCTGGAATTCCCGACGAATAAGTACAATAGTTACTGCTGCGGAGGCGGGGGTGGGCTCAAGGCAGTTGATTATCCCCTGAGTGCGCAGATCACATCAAGGAAGATCGATGAAGCGATCAAGATGGGTGTGAACACCATTGTTTCATGCTGTCCCAACTGCAAGGCTCAGATAAGTACTGCAATTGAAGACAGGAAAGCTATTTGGAAAGCCGACGGAAAGAAGTTCAAGATGAAGATGGTTGATATTGCGGATATCCTGGCAAAATTGGTTTAGACCTGTGCTTGTAGGTTCTTTCGATCTGGGTCGACGGGGTCTGTATGTTGCCGAAAAGAAAAAAGATCATAGGTATTCTGGATCTCATTTCCTTTTTTATTCCCTTTTTCATTTATTCTTATGAGATCTGAATGAACGTCCGATTTTCCTGAAGTTATGAACAAGGAGACAGATAAGGCAGTAATACCCCCCCCTACACTCGTGTCCGCATTTATATGGTCGATATGTCATGATCGTGTCTCCTCGAAGAAAAACTCACCATCTTCTATCCCTGTCCTTCCTTCATTCCTTCATCTTTTACCTTCATCCTTCACCTTTTATCCTTCCTCCCTTTCCCCCCCCACTTAGAATATGGTATACAACATCAATCCGATATTATTTAACAGAATGAACAGCATGGTAATACCGAGGGCCTTTCCATGCATCATGGGTTGGATCGTATCCCGGATCGAATTCATACCGTTCAGAAGGATTGCCCCTGAGATCACTGCAAATGCAAGATAGATGATGCTGAAGTCCAGAAGATAGACCAGCCAAAGACTCGAGGCTATTGCCGCGGCTGCAAAATAAATGCCGATCTTCGCTAGTTTCTCCCTCCCGATCAGAATTGCCATGGTATGCGGGTGAGCCTTCAGATCACCCTCGTAATGGAGGATATTTTCCGGTACATCCAGTGTCAGCTCCCAGAAGAAGACGAGGAAAGCCAGGGTAACCATGATCCAGCTGAAGTCTGCGAGGGCCATCCAAATTGAAAGGGGAATGAATGCTGCTCCCAGTCCCAGGAATATATTGGCCTTGAATATCTGTGAGTGAATAACGATGAAAACAATACAGGCAAGCTGGAGAAGAGACGCAAGCGGGTCAAGAAAAGTGACCCAGAAGAGGGCGACACCTATTCCAACGAGAATGATAGAATAGACGGAAGCTTCCATTTGGCTTATTATGCCTGCGGGAATCGGCCGGTTCGGATTGTTGATCGCATCTTCCTCCTTCCCCACCAGATCATTGTAGACATACATCCCTACAACCGTGATCCAGTAGGCTATAGACCACATTACGGATTTGAATTGATAGAACTCATCCAGTGAACCATATCTCCAATGTATTGCCAGCATACCCGGGGTCAATCCAATGAAAAAACAGGCTAACCACCAGCCCGGTCTCAGTATTTCAATGTATGCTTTGATCTTTTCTTTTACTTTAATATCTGACATGGGTACACCTTTGGTATTTGAGATCATATCGGCAGATTTCCTGTATAAGAAAGTAATATTAAAATATTTCCAATTGTCAAGAGAACGGAGAGTCCGCCTATGGTCATTAACACATGTGTGAAGGTCTGTTCTCGTAAAATTACCCAGTAGAGTATAACCTGTCCAAGAGCGATCGGCCAGACATAATAGACGAATTCGGGAGTGATGATGTAGTCGATCAGACCCATGGACATGACCGCAATATTTGCAATGCTGATGCACAGCAGTCCCAGATGAAACGCCCCCTTCTGACCCAGTCTTACTGAGATCGTGTCGACTCCCAGCTTTTTATCATTGTCATGATCGATTATAGTGGTCGGAAGATAGATCCCCGCCACACCAAAGAACATTGGAATCAGCCACAAAAAGGGAAAATCTCTGATCGGTTCCAGAACAACCCAGCCTGCCAGGGAACAGAGTATTCCTGCCCCCGTGCTGTTGAGTATGAGATCAAATCCCGGTCTTCCCTTTACCCGCACCGGTGGTGCTGAATAAATGATTGACAGGAAGATACAGATTGTGATTAAGGCTGCGAACAGCAGGGAGATTATCAAGGACAACACGATTGCAGTGATCATAAGACCTATTGATATTTTGAGGACAATGGATCGTGAGATCAGCCCCTTTGGCAGCGGAAACCCGGATTTCCTCCTGCTCCCCTTATCCAGTTCGCAGTCCCAGTAATCGTTGAACAGCAGCGTAGATCCGCCAAGAAACGGACCGACAATTAACAGTCCCAAAAGAAATGTAATGAATGATCTGTCCCAGCTCGGAAGCACATACAATTCATGAGAAGCAAATACCCAGGCCATATAGAACGGAACCAGGGAGACTCCCCAAAATAGTATCACCATATGCCTAAAGACATATCGAAATATCCTGAAAGGTGAAATGGTGTTCGTTTCTGGTGGAGCGGGCATAGATATCAACCTTGGGCATTGTGGTAAGTGCTCGAGACAGCATCATTGTTATGAGAATAATTTGCCCGATATATTTAACATAATATTAATTGTATCTCTATAATTCACTACGATTGAAAGAGAGGGTATGGGAAACGGATAATTCAGGAGATTTCGAATGGAACTGATCATGTGGGATTCATAGAAAGAGAAGGGGGCTCAGAGGACATGATCGGCAACATAGGCAACACACAGTAAGACGCCGGTAACCAGGTGAATGAGGATTGTTAAAGCATTCGCGGGTAAGAGTTTTTCCACGTCATCATAATTCCGTCTCACATTCATTACCGCCTTGTAGGAAAGTGGGATCGTTGCCAGAGCCAGAATAGAGATGAGGGGGACGAACCCGAAGGCCATTCCCAATATGATGGATAAATAGGTCGATGCCATCAGAAAATAATAGACGATGACCCCTCTCTCCTTTCCCAGCCGGACTAGGATATTCGCCTTTCCTGCCTCCTTATCTGCCGAATAATCGGGAAACTCGTTGATGTAAAGAACAGCGGCAATGAGAAATCCAATGGGAAGTGAAGCGATTACCGGTTCGATTGCAAAACTCCGGGTCTGAACATAATACGTTCCGATCACTACCAATGGGCCAAAGTTCAGTCCCACGAAAAGCTCTCCCACTCCCCTGTTTGCAAGCTTGATCGGTGAAGCGGAATAGAATACACCGGATATCAGTCCCATAATGCCGAAAAGGAGAATGACCCACCCTTTCTGGTACGTAATATAAAGTCCGATAAGTGTTCCGAGAATGAGCAGTGAGAGTGAGTAATGAAACACCGATTTCGGTTGTAGTGTTCCGTTGGCCAGCAGTCCGCTCCCTCCACTGAATGGGGTAGGTTCCACTGAAGGTTTATCGACACCGTCGATGAAATCATAGTAATCATTGAGCACATTCGTTCCGCTGTGAAGGAACAGCATCCCCGCCATGGTGAGCCCGAAATACAAGGCATCGAAAGAATCGGCTACGTTCAGGGCAACCACAGTTCCGAGGAGGACAGGTATGATGGATGCTGTCAGGAAGGGGGGCCGCAGTTCGATGATCCAGATTCTCAGGTTGTCTAGGAGGGATCTCTGAACCTTATTGTCAGAAGCTTGTTTGCTATGAATATCTTCACTCGATACGTCGGATGATTGTGACATTTTTTTCCTTGTCCAAGTGTCGTACGAATGGCAGTTGAGTTTTTCGGTTTATATAATAAGATTACCCCGATTGTGGAAATGTCAGGTACCGTATCCAATGCCGTATTACCGCCAACAAGCGTTGCGGCCATTTTCACCCTTGAGATATGAAGAGA
>CAZTGJ010000007.1:0-23051 GCA_964613025.1 uncultured Thermoplasmata archaeon
TTTGTCATCTCATGATTAAAATAATTTATGCGAAATAATTTTTGTACTCTACAGAGAGAAAATACAATTAACCATACAGAAGTATTCCTATTGACGGTTTCATAATTCGTGACCTGCACTATCTCACGTAAATCTAAAATGCGAGGGGAGAAAATATTTTAAGGAACGCCTGCTTTTCGAAGGGGGCGAACTCATCCGTAAACCAACTGTGCGATGAGGAGAGACATGCACATACCTGAAAACGTCATAATAGCATTGGTCCTGACAATAATGGCCGGACTATCCACCGGCATCGGGAGTGCAATTGCGTACTTCATCAAGAAACCTAAATTGAGTTATCTTTCCTTTTCTCTGGGCTTCTCGGCCGGTGTAATGTTGTATATTTCGTTTATGGAGCTTCTGTCATCCGGCATCGATGGAGTGGGGGAAGGCCCTGGGATTGCAGCCTTCTTTTTTGGAGTTCTCTTCATTGGGGTTATCGATCAGTTCATCCCTGAAGAGCGAAATCCACACGAATTCAGAGGTCTGGATGATGCGAATAATACCCCTGAAAATTCCCATGACCATGGAAAAAATGGTAATGAGAATTTCATTACAGACAAATCCAAGAAAAAAATCGAGAAAAAGGATGGCATAGATCAACCCCTCATGAGAACCGGAATGTTCACAGCCCTTGCCATTGGGATCCACAACTTCCCCGAGGGGCTTGCTACATTCGGTACTGCCCTCAATAATGTCCAGCTTGGCGCATTCATTGCCCTGGCGGTGGCGATCCACAATATTCCAGAAGGAGTATCAGTATCCATGCCGATTTTCTATGCAACAGGCGATCGTAAGATCGCATTCAAATATTCGTTCATGTCGGGGATAGCCGAACCCATCGGAGCAATCGTCGGCTTTCTTATCCTTCTCCCACTTCTATCAAATGACTGGGTCCTTCCCTCACTCCTAGCGTTTGTAGCCGGGATCATGGTGTATATCTCTCTGGATGAACTCCTTCCCATGGCCTACAATTATGGACACAGCCATCGGGTGATCACTGGAACAATGCTGGGCATGCTGGTTATGGCTGTCAGCCTCATCATGATTTGATAACCTTTTCTTCTTCTTCCATTCCTCGTCCGTCTTGGTGATCTACTTCTTTTACTTCTTCTCAGATAAAAGGAAATAATCGAAAAGAAAAATTGTAAGATGAATTTACTATCAATGAAATATACGTAAATAATCGAAGTTCGAGGATTGAAGAGGCTCAGAGGACTTCAACGATAAAATAGGCCAGGGAAACCGCAGCGATCTGGATTGTGAAATTATCCACCCCATGAAATGAGGCAGCCTCAACAAGAGTTGCTCCGAAGCCCGCAGCAATACCGGCAACGATGGCCAGTGGAAGGGAAACGCTCAGCAATGTAATAAGTGAAAATGTTGCGGCAAATGATCCCATAAGAAAGACTGCAAGACTTCCCTCAATTGAACGGGTGCACGCGATACCGGTGAGGGTAGGAACATTGTATCGATGTTTTCCAAATCGTACGCCAATGGGTTCTCCAACCGCATCCCCCCATCCGGCAACCAGATATCCAAGATTTGCATAGTCCCCGAAGAAGGTCCGATTAAGCAGGACCGCAATAATAGTTGCAACTGATGGAATAATGAGATAGAAAGCCCGGTAGGGAGCATCCTGCTCCCTGGCAACTGCTTCGTAGAAGATGTTTCCATCCCCGATGAGGATGATGATTGTCCCATAGGCTATCATGAGGGTACCAAATATGAATGATGCAGTATATCCTCCGTAGAAAGTTAAAATCATGAGAAAGGTGAAATTGGAAATATGCGTGATCTTCCTGGTGTAGTTCGTCTTCCACCCCTTCTCCCGCTTTAGCCATCCTGCGATATAATTGACTCCGATGATGAAAACAAGATTGACAGGAAGGAATATTGCCACATCCCGTGTGTTAATGTGTCCCCCCTCCGATGTGAAGATATCCGAACCTGCCACACGATACAGGATCACAAGCACAGGAAAGCCTATAATGAATCCGAAGAAAATTGCAAATAGGTTATTTTGGAGATTTTCTTTAATCCAATCGACACGCGTTGAGGGGGCCGAAGCTATGGTGGCAGTAGTAGATGAAGACGGTGACACACTGGATTGTTCTTTCTCTTTGGCTTCCGAAGCATCATGTGCCGGCATGGTGTTCTCGTATCAGAAGGTCAATTGTCTATTTAATATTTCCCCGGATGATGCAATGATTGGTAAAACCAACCAAGTTTTCGCAACATTTAAAAAAAGTTTAAAAATCATGGTTGAATGGCCCAGGCATGAGCGAGGTCAAAGACCACAGCAATTTCATTCATGGATATCTCACCTGGTGCTTCCTATTGGGTATCTTTGTCATCCCAATTACCATGGCTATCACCACAACAGACACGGTCCAGAAAATGACAGATTGGACCAGTGGATATTCCATGATCCTCGGTTTTATCATTGGAATTCTCCTCACCTTTGTCGCAGCTTTTTTCATGGAAAAAGTATCCAGATGATGGCATTCCATTCATCACTGGCTCCATCTCCTTTTCCACTGTTCAAATCATAACACATCAATGATTATAATGCTCCCCGATGAAAATGCCCAGTGATTATTTTACATTATATTTTCAACCATTTCTTATCAAGATCAAAATGGATCCAAATTCCTCAGCCAAATGATAATGGGAGGAAACATACTCATTGAGGTCCTGGTAGATATCGAGGAAATAGGTCTGCATGACCCAGTCCAAAACGATGAATCGAATGGCATGGGATTCGAGATAGTCTGTGATCTCCCGGATGCTGGGATAGTCCATTCGATCCAGTAGGTCCGTATCGTTATTTAGATAGGGGGAGGGCCGCACGATGTTAAAAATATTCTCAAGATCAGCCTGTAATGCGATGACGGCTTTTGCAGTGAATATCTCCTCATGAGGATTGGAATACGCCCGGAGATAACGTACAACGTCGTCAAAATCTTCAATCTCAGTTTCATTGGGCTTGATATCTCCGTAGGTGAATTCACCCAAACCGATAGGAACAGACAGTATCAGCGAACAGATGAATAATGACTTTCCAAGGATAAGAAATCGGGATGGATTGCCAGTTTCGAAATCAAGGATGTCAGTGACAAGGAATGCGGTGATCAGACAGAGGGGAAAAAGGAGATCATAATAATAGGGAAGCAGGACCCTGAAAAGAATATAGAAAAGAAGAATGGACAGGAAAAAAATTCCTGTAATAATGAGTGGTAAAGGGAAGCCAGTTGCCGATGATGCAGAAAGTGAGATACGCTGAAGAATCCTCTCCCTGAATAAAAGGAATAGAGCTATGAAATTTAAGAGAATCACGATGCAGAAAGGCAGGAAGAAATTCGACCCGGAGATGAGAATGATCATTATTCCGAGAAAAGTAGCGGATGAGAATCGAGTCATGATTGAATACCGGCCCAGAAACTTCAGAGGACCAGAATCCGGAAAAATAACTGTAACGGAAACCAAACCAAAAATACTAAGGAGACCCAAAGCGTAAATAAGACCATGAAAAGAGGATTTCAGATTATTACCGGCCAGTGGTAAAAGTGCGAGTATCCACAGGAACAGAAGGAAAGCAAACGTTCCATGTGTCAACTCCTGTGCTCTCTGAGATGTGAACCCCAATCTTGATATCAATGTTCCCACGCTCTTGTAAATTACAAAGGTGAGAAACAGCATCGACACAGATAGAAAGTAGAAACCCCGTGAATCAAGATACAGGATTGAGAATAGAATATTCCAGCAAATACTGGAGTGAGCCTGTAGGTAATCGGAGTAAAAGAAGTAGGTGGTATATGACATTCCGGTCACTGAGAGGAAGAGGAGAATACCCGGGATCAAAACTGAGAAATATCCAAGGGTGAACATTATTTGAGGGATGAAGCACTTGAGGCGACTCTGTTCAGATGTCGATGGGCCAGCATATTTTCCCATATACTGATATAAGGTAATGATGAAGATACCTGCAGGGAAGAAGGCAATTGAATTCCTCCTGATAAATGCCGCAAGTCCGAGGATCACCCCGCTGAGAAGTAAGAGACCATGTTGTTTCCACAGGCTGATCTCCTCCGGAAGGTGCTGGCGTTCAGATACTTCTTCCTCCCCTTTTCCCCCCACCTCTATTTTCCCCATCATTTTCATGTCCACATTTTCTTTGACTCTCTCGACCTCCTCCCTTATCCCCCCATCACCTGCCCCCTTTTCCTTCTTTTCCAGCCCCGCACCTCTCCCCCCTCCATCGTTTGTTCGGGTTGTTTCAGTAGTTATTATCCCCCTATGATCGTTGTTATTTTCGGATGAATGTGAACTAATAATGTCTTTCCTGGAGGACTCCGAACTATCAATGCCCTTTGCATTGGTATCCCTGATGGATTGTTTTTGGATCCAATGAACGATCCAGGTGAAAGATACCCCAACAAGAAATGCCTCGAAGGGTTGGGTAAAGAACACATATCCGTACCTGATGGAATACGGGGAGAGAAAGAAGAGAACCGACGCAAATGCCCCTATCCTTTGACCTCCCATGATCCGTCCCGTATGAAAGATCAATACCCCGGTTGCCACGGAGAAGAACACTGCTACCAGTCGTAATGTATAAAAGTCTCCCCCGGTCTCAAGGATGGCTGCGGAAATAATAATCATAAGGGGGGATCGGGTGGGGAAATCCTGAAAAAGGGTCAGACCTGTTTGAAGGAGATGGCCATCGAAGGCGTAGAAGTTCTCATCCATATTGATAGGAGCTGTAATTGCCAGATGGATCCTGATCAGGGTCCCGAATATCATTGCGGAGAAAAATACCAAATATGCAGGAGTAAGGGAAAATGGAAGTGGGTACCGAATCTCTTTGGACCGGTCTGCAGAATCGGTTCTCTGAGTCATGAGTATCCGTGAAGAATCCCACTCAGATTTAAGCTTTTGGCACCAGAATGATGGAAGATGGAAACTGCACAACAATGCTGTATTTGCACCATTTTTCTGAAGGTTAGAGTGCATACTTACGTGAATGTAAGAATGAAGGAATAATGGGTGAAGGAATAATGGGTGAAGGAATAATGGATGAAGGAATAATGGATGAAGGAATAATGGATGAAGGAATAATAGGTGAGGGCATAAATGGACGAATGAATAATGGATGAAAGAAAATGTGATGGAAAACAGAGCAATTTTATTAAATCATGAGAATAGGTGAATACCTTATGCGTTTGCTCTTCCTGGTTAGTTCGCTTCCGATAAAGAAGATAGGGGGAACAGAGATCATGACCCTCAGGATATGTGAACATATGGCCAGAACTGGAAATCATGAGCCATTCATATACACCATTCCCCAGGAGGATACGGAGCATCAGAAGGAGAAGGTGAGTGATCTCTTTTCCAGGTTCGACATCTCACATTTCAAACCTGATAATATCTTTTTTTCGAAACGGGTCAATGATGACGGGTTCCTCTCATATACACGATCCATCATGAGCTATTCAAAAGGGCTGGAGGAAGCTCTCATCAACATCAATCCCGACATTGTGATCGCGATGAAGATCCAACCTCCGGAGCTCTATTGCACGGGATTATCAGCAGTTACGAAGCGGAACGGAATCCCATACGTCATCATGATTCGCGGATTCACCGATCTGTATGATGCACCACGGATAGAGGGGTATGCAGAAAAACTGACAGTATTGAAATCCCTGTTTAACTGGCACTATTTCCGTTCCTCGCTCCCCCGTTACATCAATGGCGCTTCAGGGATCATTACCCAGACAGGGGCACAGCAATCCCAACTTAAAGAAACTTTCGGGATGGAATCGCGTATCCTCAACAATCCTATCGATGTCGATCTCATTCAAACATCGGTGAAGGGCATGAGTAAAGGGAATACCAGGATTATACGGCTCGTGTATGTTGGATCGATGATCCCGAGAAAGAATGTTGAAACCCTTCTGAAAGCAGTAAGAGACATCTCACAAAGGGACACTCGAAATGATGGTGATCCGCACCAGGGAAATGATATCTCTCTTCTTATCGTGGGGGGAGGAAGAGGTGAAGAACGAATGAGACAACTGGTGGATACACTTGATATCAGCACGTATGTCACCTTTATGGGGAAGCTTCCACCTACTGAACTCTGGCAGTTCCTTAAAGGCTGCGATTTGTTTGTTTTCCCTTCCCTGTCAGAAGGATTCCCCAATGTACTCTTAGAGGCCATGGCGTGCGGACTTCCCATCATAAGTTCCGATTTCAAAGGCGTTCGCGATATCATCCAATCTGAGAGAAATGGAAGTATATTCCCACGAGGAGATCATATATCACTTGGGAATGCAATAAATTCTATGATCATGAAGAATTCAATGATGGAGATTGGAAAATATAATGCAGAATTCGTGAAGCAGTTCAACTGGGATAACTTTCTCAAGCAGTTTGAAACATTCATTGGAGCAATCGGGAGGGGACCAGCAGAGGTGAGTCATCATGATGGATGAGTGGACTCGGTGGGCAGGAAGTGATCGAAAAGGAACCGAACAGGGGTGAGTGATGATGAGGAATGAGTGGACTAGCAGGTCAAGTAATGATCGGAAAGGATCATGCAGGAGAAATTGAACATGGATGATCATAAAGGGTCCCATGAAGGGGGACTGGTGAAGAAACTGAAAATCGCCATCGTCACAAAGACGTTCCCGCCCTTTTCCTACGGTGGTACAGAAACCTATTCACTCCAGTTGGCTCAGGAACTTGCGAAGCAGGAAGACATTGAGGTTCATGTCGTCTGCTTCCAGTCGCATGAGGACCCTGTTTCCGAGAAGGATGTTGAAGAATTCAGAAAAAACCAGCGATTTACATTGCATATCGCAGGGGTCCACTATAAAAGCCAGACATTGCTTTCCTTCAACCTAACACGGGTCATGAAGGAAATCAACCGGGTCATTGGAAGGATAGAACCCGACATTATCCAGACCATCGGAGTATACTCGGAAACTGTCATTGCAGTCAGTACTGGCAGAAGGCTCAACATACCCACTGTTGTGTTCCCCAGGGGGTCGGATATCCATGATCCGACTGTGAAACACGAAAAAAAGAAACCCCTCATTGATCTCCCAAATATGGTCCGTGCCCAGGTATTTGCAAATACCGATGCCATCTTCCTGCAATCTGCGTGGGCCCGGGATCTTCTTGCCGGAAAAGGCCTTCTTCCAAAAGACCCGAAGCGAACGATCACGAGGATCATCCCCAATGCCTTAGCAATTGAGGCATCTTCCTCCCTAAGTGCAAGTGAATACACGCACAAGGCAGATACCACTGTTCCAAACCAACGTACCATTGTCTGGATTGGGAGATTCGAACCGGTAAAGAACCCACGGGCAGCGATTGAGATATTCAGGATATTTGAAAATCTGATACAGATAGCAGGGATGCCGGCGGGGGGGAGGGGGGGGGGAGAGATCATCAATGCACCAAAACTGATAATGGTGGGTGATGGGAGTGAATTCGAATCTGTCAAACATACGGCAGATGGAAATCCAAATATCGTTTTCACAGGGAAGCTCGCTGCGGAAGATGTCCACACGCAACTCTCCCGGGCAGACATACTGATAAACACGAGCAGATCCGAGGGATTTCCACAAACGTTTCTTGAAGCAATGAGCCATGGTCTTCCAGTCCTTTGCTTCGATGTCTGCGCAAATTCCGAGATCATCAACAATTGGATGAACGGATTTGTTGTGGAACCGGACAACTATGATGAGTATGCTGCCAAACTACTCCGCTTGACAACTGATCACATTCTAAGAAATGATATCCGGAAGAACAATCTCCAACGTGTTAAGTCATACTCATGGGAGACCATAATCCCGCGAATCCTCGACACTTACCATCATATAATGGAGTGACCTTTGGTCTTTCGCATTTAATATCTATGGAAACCTGTGTACCCACTCCTCTTCTTCTTCCTCCTTCCCCGCCCCCTCCCCCACCGTATCATGGCTATCCTCCATCCCACACTTCACCACATAATGTGGGATATCCTCTAAAAGAGAGCAGAGGAAAAATATTCAACCTCAAAAAGTGATATCAACTTCTTCGACCACTTAAGTTTCCTTAATTTCGTAGCTTCATGTGTTGCAAATGAATACTTCCCTACTTGATCGAAATCGAATCCTGAGAGAACGATCCGGTAAGCCCCGAAGTGGTCCGCAAGAAAAACACATCTGTCTCCATCGGTGAACCCTCCGAAATTGTGCACATCGTCGAAGGGCTCGGACTGAGTTGTGGCCAAAGAATGCAGCAATTTTGGAGCCAACCTTTGTACAAGAAGCGAATTATCACCGTGAGCATGTACGACGATGGGTATCCCTTTTTCATTCCAGTAGAGGATATCCTCCTCCTTTCCATCCAGATCTGAGACAATGATATCCGGCTGTATATCGGCCGTCCTCATGGCTGAACAAGCACCATCGGCTGCTATGAATACACCCTCAATACCCTGTTCTCGGATAATTTCAAGCTCTTTCTCCACGCGTTCATGGGCACCGAATACAATGATAGTCCTACCCTGGATCCTTTCTTCAAGGTCAGAGATAGAAAATCTAGGATACGGGAGCACTTGGGTGAGAAGTGATGCTGTTCTCTCATCATGTTCTCTGCTATAATGAAATGAACGCAGTATTTGATTGTAGTATGGTTCCCAATCCAAAAATTCAACCATGATAAATCCTCTTACTAAGAATATCACTCAGTTCCTAACATCGTTGATGCATCATAAACATCATTCCTTAACTAATATCATTTTATCACGTATATCATTTACGTAACATATAAAATCTCATCACATATATCGTTTAAATCACAACCATCATTTCTTAACGAATATCATTTTATCTCGAATATCATTTACATAACATATTCTTTTCATTTCATATATTATTTACATCACAAATATAATTTACCCATAGGCCTTATTCAACTGTTACACTTTTTGCAAGATTTCGAGGTTTGTCAATGGAACAATCCTTCTCCTTGGCAGTGTAGTAAGCAAGAAGCTGAAGGATAACTGAAATGGGAAGAGGGCTCAGGAACGGGGAGCATTTCGGATATGTCAGCACCATATCTGTGTATCTCCATGCCATCTCATCCCCCTCCTCCGCAACGATGATAACAGGTGCGCTTCGTGCCATAACCTCCCCAATATTGGAATACATCTTATCCCGGACGTGATCAGAACTTATCAAGGCAATAACAGGAGTTGACGTGCTGAGGAGGGCAAGAGGGCCATGTTTCAGCTCCCCCGCAGGATAAGCTTCAGCATGAATATATGAGATTTCTTTTAGCTTGAGCGCTCCCTCTTCAGCAGTGGGATAATTGATGTTCCTGCCGATGAAGAAGATAGTCGTCGCCTTCGAGAGGAATGACGCAAGCTTTTTAATTGGATCGGTGTTCACCAAAACCTTCTGTACCGTGCGATTTATTCCCCTAAGAGACTGTTCAATATCATCAAGTGCGGCACGTTCATCACCCTGCGACCGATGCATAAGAATTCCTATCATGTAGAGGACAATGATCTGTGCAGTGAACGTCTTAGTTGCCGCAACACCGATCTCAGGACCGGCACGGGTGAAGAACGTGTGATCTGCTGTTCTCGTTATTGTGGAACCAACTACATTGGTAATGGCAAGGGTTTGGGACCCTCGCCGCTTCGCCTCCCGTACGGCTGCAAGAGTGTCAGCGGTCTCGCCGCTCTGGGAGATTGCGATGACAAAGGGTGAATGCTTCACAGGAGAAGAATATCTGAATTCGCTGGCATGGGTCAATTTCACCGGAATACCGGAAACTTCTTCGATGAAATATTTCCCGATGGTCCCGGCATTATATGATGTCCCGCAGGCGACTATCTCTATTGTATCCACTTCCGGAAGGTAGTGAAGTAGGGCTTTCCCCTGCTCGGTGAGATTGATATTCTCGCCACCGATCCCGATATAGGTGTTGTGAATACTTTCCACCTGCTCGTAGATCTCTTTGAGCATGAAATGTTCGAAACCCGATTTCTGTGCACCCTCGGCATCCCAGTCTATGACTTCTATCTTTCGCGTGACCTGTTCACCACCCCCATCGGTAATGGCAAAGTCATGCTTATCCAACTTCACAATATCCCCATCTTCGAGATAGATGACATCCGAGGTATATTTCAGAAGAGGGTAGACGTCCGATGCGAAGAAGTTCTCTCCGCTTCCCCGACCCACCACAAGAGGGCTTTTCTCCCTGACCCCTACGAGATAATCCTCATCTGCAGATGCAATTACAAGGGCATAAGCTCCAACAAGCCGAGGGACGGCTGATTGGACTGCTCGATACAGGATCGAATCTGTATTTTCTGTCAGAGTTACATTTTCTCTATCGTCAGAACTATCCCGAGACTCCCGCCTGCCGTCAGGGTCTCCATCACTCATTGATTCGATCTGTGAAATGTGTTCTTCGATGAGATGTACGATAACTTCGGTATCGGTGTCAGATTCAAAGGTATGACCCTGTGCGATCAATTCCTCTTTTATTTCATGATAATTTTCAATTATCCCGTTGTGGACAAGTGATATCTTCCCCTGGCAGCAGGAATGGGGATGAGCATTCACCTCAGATGGAATACCATGAGTAGCCCAGCGAGTGTGAGCAATTCCTATTGTACCACTGATGGATAGGTCGGAGAGCTTCTCACGAAGGTTCTTGATCTCTCCAAGTACCTTCACGACAGTAAGGGAATCTCCTTCCTTAACCGAGATTCCCGCTGAATCATACCCTCTGTACTCAAGTTTCTCGATAGCTTCGACGAGTATTTCCGGAGCATTTGCCGAACCTGCGTAACCGATGATGCCACACATGCCTCTTCCCTCTATATCACGATCGTATTGTCGCCGATGGACCTGTTCACGTGTTTTCCCGCTTCGATCCGTACCGCTGTTCCTATGGTGATACCATTGTCCAGAATGACATTCTCTTCAATGATGCAATCCTCTCCGACTGCGATCCCATCATATGTTGGTGATTCAACTTTATTCCGTCGTGTTGTGAATCGGGATCCGAGAACCGTTCCGGATCCGATAAAAGCATTTTCCAGTTTAGTTCCCATGCCGATAGTGACATTGTCCATGATGATGGAATTCTTGATCACACAGAAAGGACCGATGGTGGAGTTTTCCCCGATGCTTACAGGTCCGGTAAAAGCGGAACTTGGGCCGATGTCCACACCCTCTCCAATAATAATAGGACCCTTGAGGTATGTGTTGGCACGCAGTATCGTTCCTTCAGCCACATTCACATGTTCCTTGAACATAACCCCAGGTTCCACGATCCCCCCATACCCGGCTGGGAGGTCCTCGAGAACCCGATAGTTCAGCCTCAACAGATCCTGTGGATAAACTGCATCCATCCAGGTATTTGCCTGTACAGCGAGAATGGAGGATTTCTTCAGCCGTTCCTGAATAAGTGTTGTGAGATAATAAACATCGTCATATAGAAAATCGAAGATAGCCGGGGTGAACTTACCGACACCGGTGAAGATCTGATCCTCGTATCCCAGTACATCCTTTTCCTGGATTGACATAACTCGATTATTCTGAAAACTGACAACACCATATTTGGTGGATAACGTATTCCGGGTTATGAGCAATGTGTCGGGTTCGGGTGAATCAGCAAGAGCAAGGATATCAGCTTCCTCCAGGATATTGTCTCCCGAAACAAGAAGGAATGACTCTTCTTCCCGCAGGTAGTTTTCTGCAGTGTGAAGTGCATGGGCAGTACCCAACTGTTTTTCCTGATGAACATACTGGATCCTCACTCCCCATTCTTTCCCATCCTGAAAATAACTCATTATCCTTTCTCTATGGTATCCCACAACCATGATGAGATCCCGAACTCCATTTTTAGCAAGGGCAGTGACAAGATATTCAAGTATCGGTTTGTTTCCTACCGGTAGCATTACCTTTGGTTGGCCACGAGTGAATGGCCGCATGCGTGTTCCCTCGCCGGCAGCTAATATTACTGCTTTCACATTCTATCCTCCGAAAATCTGATATAGTCAGGAAAGTATCGGTCACAATATTTATCTTTTCGCTCACATAATGTTGAAATTTAGTCTTTGATCGAAAAAAGGATCATTGCATCAAATAGCACCCTCCTCGTTTTTCGAGAACCATACTATCTATTTGTAAAATATAAGGGCAAACGTATTATCAAATCGTATTTTTTTATAGTGTGCTAAAATTGTGTAATAGAATAGTGTGATTAAATATCCTGTAGATGGGGGAGTCCGATCGACGAAAATCAGAGATAGGCTTTCCAGGTTTTCAGCTCTTCTTCGCACTTCTCAAGAAGTTGATTCCCTTCCTTGTGATCCGGTTTGAGTCTGACAAGCATCCTCAGGCTTTCAATGGCCTTTTCGAACTGCTTCATCTGATACTGGGAATAGGCATAATTGAACCAGGCATCCACATAGCTGTCCCGAAGTTGGATCGCTTTCTCGTAGCACTTGATTGCAAGGATATGCATTCCCAGGTCATCGAGGGCAACCCCCTTATTATTCCATACAACTGGATCAATATTGGATATCTCAAGTATCTTGTCATATACTTCAACAGCACGATTGAGATCCCCTCTTCGATGGTACTTCATTGCTTCCTCGGAAAGTTGAGCTTTCAGGTCCCAATCGGTCTCAGTTTCCGCAGGTGTATTCTCCGGTATTTCAGGTTCCTCCTTTTTCTTACCCTTCAAACGGAATCGGGAGCGGCAGGAAGCACAGAAAATTTCCAGAGGGCGTTCTTTCGTTGTGACCTCGATCATGAAACCGCAATCAGGACATTCGAAATAATTGATGACCCTTCCCTCCCTGAGCACTGCTTCGGGATGATCGGTGATCAGAGTGTTGGGTGAAACATCATCGGGAACCTCCCGGGACTCCTGGGCTTTCCATCCTTTCGTGTAGGCACCGGATAGAAGCAGATCCATGGAATTGGCATCATTGATTTTCGATCCCTTTCTGTCAATTGGCCCGGGTTTCGGGGATGTCTCTTTTACGCTCTTTGTAACTACCTCACGAGCATCTCCGTCAAAAACAACATCCTTTTCGATGTTCTGACCATTCTTCTTTTTTACTCTTTCCTTACCCGCCTTTTCCTTCATCTCATCCTCCCCTTTCGTGGAAGACCAGATGGCCTGCTCCCTCTCATCACCGTCACTGATATCAATCCCTCCACAAGCGGATTTCACATGGTTTATCATATTGGTGATAAGCAGGATTTTTCCAGAATATCATAGGGTAAGGGGAAGGATTCGGTCTATAAATACTATTCGGTGATAGGTTGCTTTTTGCCTACGCATATCCTTTGGTTCTTCACATCTCCCTGGGTTCTACCCATTTCTTTCGGTTCCTCACTGCCCAGATGTTCTGGACGTGGCTCGGGGTTTACTCCTGTGTGGTGTCTGTCAATGTTTTCGGGGTCCTCACTGAATTTTAACGGACCCGGGATATCCGCTGATACCGGTATTTTAAAAAGGACCTTAAGACAGAAGAAGCCTATGTGGATTTTGGATTACATAAAAGTCCATTATAATCAATGCTTGAAGGATTATCTCTATATTGGTATCTCTTTAGTATGTTTTGCCCTTTTCCTGAGGATCAGTTTCTGGGGTATCTATACAACCGAGACCAGTGATGTGGACTTTGACGAAGATTCGCTGATGTATCTGGACATAAAACCGGATGATGAAATCAGGATCCACGGTGAGATCGATGATATCTCCTATTTTGGCGCACGTGAACTCGAACTTGAAAAATCTTCGAATATCCAAAATACCCAGGTCAATCTGAGTTCTGCCATCTATCTCCACGGTTTGCAGGTAATGGATAATATCACCTGGGAAAAAGAGCGATTCAGTAATATCTCCCTCAGGAATCTCCTCGTATATGATGGAGATTTTTCAAAGCTTATCTTTGATAATGTCACATTTGAGAACGTCAGCTTTATCAAAACATCATTTTCACGGATCCATTTCAAGAACGTCCATATGAAAAACATAAGTTTTATTGATTGTTCGATACGTGAATCCCTGATGGAATGGGTGAAATTCTCCCACGGGTATTCCCGAGAACTAACATTCGAGGATTCTGTCCTTCAATATGTAGATCTTTCATCGATGCTATTTTCCAGAACCAATTTTGTAAAGATCGAATGGACGGAAAGTGATTTTGAAAACACACAATTCAATGACACTAATTTTAGGGGGATCAGGTTTCAGGATGACCATTGGAATGATTGTCATTTCTACAACAACAGCTTTGAGGTGATCATTTTCAACGATCTGATGCTGGATGGCTGCTCCTTCACTGAAACCACCTTCATCAACATCTTTCTTGATCATGAGTCAGTGTTTGATTATTCCATTATCCGCTCCCATGATGTCAATATCAGGGTGAAAGATGACATCAGGAATTCATACACCGAGGGAACCTCGATCTATGGGAAGTACCGTGTTCTCAAAGAGGAAGGAAACCTTTCTTCAGAATCCGGGGAAGGTATAGAGTTCTCTTACGAGATCTTCGAGGATGTTGAAACCCACCATTCCCTGCGAATCGACGGCATATTTTATATTATCATCCTCGGGGGATTCACGGTCATCACCTATGCCTACGGAGGTAAGGCCGTAATAATGACCCTGGTAAAGTTCTTCCTCCCCTTCGTGTTCAGCTCGATAGGCATCGTTATCCTTTTCCTTGCCCTTCCATGGGATCTCTTCGAGAAGCTCGGCACCTGGATGATCCTGTACTTCTTCCCGCCTCTTGGGAAGGAATCGGTTATACCCGCTGCGATAGCGCAGGGTATTCATCCACTCCTCATTGCATCGGCAATTGCTTTCATTGATATCATGGTAGGTCTCTTTCTGGTCTGGAACTTCGACCTGGCCAAAAAGATCCCTCTCATCGGTAACTTCATCCACAGGATCGAAGCGAAAGGTAGTGACATCCTTGTGAAAAAACCATGGGTCCAGAGACTTGCCTTCACCGGTATCGTTCTCTTTGTCATGTTCCCGTTCCAGGGATCGGGAGCGGTAGGGGCAACAATTGTTGGGCGAATGTTAGGAATGAAGCCAAAGCGGGTATGGTATGCCGTTATAATCGGAGCTATTGTGGGATGCCTCATCATTGCCTACACATCGGCATTTGCCATGACTCTCCTTTTGGGCATCGGGATCGCCTGGGCCTTACTTACCATTGCTCTCGTTGTCATTTTCCTTATCCTGGCCTACAATTATGACAAATGGGGTGATTGGGTCCGGGAATATCTCTGAGGGGTGCATGTGCTGAAGACGGATCCTCCCCAGCCGATCCACAATGAACGAGGGCTCCTGCTCAAAGACGAACAGGATACAAACGTCCTGGTGATCTCGGACATTCATATCGGATTCGAAGAGGAACTTATGCGGGATGGGATCTACATTCCGAACCAGACAAAGGATATCCTCAAGAGGGTCCAGAAGATTGCAGGTGAAAAGGCAATAGAGCGATTCGTCATCAACGGGGATCTGAAACACCGGGTTCCGACGACCCAATGGAAATACCGGAAAAAGCACATGGATGATCTTGACAGGATCGAAGAGGGGGCACATTCTGAATTTCAGAAGAAATTCACTGAGATCATGAAAAAGATGAAAACTGCCAATCCCGATGAAAGAAAGGAACTGCAGATGGAGTTCGAACTGCTGGAGAAGAAGAAATCGACGTTCTATCAGGATCGAAGAAAGAAAAAATTCTCGATTTTGGAAAAAAGCGAGATCGAATTGAAGAATGTTGCACAATTTCTCAGGGGACTTCTGGACATTGGTGATGTAATTGTCATACCTGGAAATCATGATGGGAGGGTACAGAAGGAGATGGAGAATTCCTATCCTTCCCTTGCCTCGGATCCCTCAATGAAATTCTCAGGCTCCGATGGTATTGTTATTGGAAAGGCTGGTATCTTTCACGGACATGCCTGGCCATCACAGGAGGTCATGGCACAGGAATATCTGATAATGGGTCATGGACATGCCGCAATCCTTCTCACTGACAGTCTCGGGGTGAAGAACTACGAGCAGTGCTGGCTCAGGGCATCTCTGACTGAAAAGGTCCATGGACGGTATCTCGATGCGCACGGAGAGGTCATTCTCATGCCCTCATTCAATGATTTCTTCAGGGGAAGCCCGGTGAACAGAAAAGGACGGCTCCTGGGGCCGCTGTTCAAGAACGATTTCGTGGATGTTGCAAATGGCATGGTATATCTTCTGGACGGGGTGAACCTGGGGAAGGTGGAAGTATTGAAGAAATTCGCCCAGAATCGTTCGACGAAGTGGTTGTGATTCGACAGTCGCCATAGTATATAGCAGCCATCCTCCACCACTCTTCTTCTCCTTTTCCATTTTTACCGTCGCATTCCTTTCCTGGCTTTTAATTTACACCTCTTCCCTCTTTCCTTCTTTCCTTCCTTCCCTGGCTCCTCTTCCTGCTCCCCTACCCCCCCTTTTGTTTGGGATAAGAAGTATATGACTTTCTGGGATTCAACCGCTATGACCAATAGAAACAAATTTTCAGGAAAAGTAAACCACTGGAGAAAATCATGAAGACCGAGGAGGAATGGAGGAGGGAGCTCTCATTCGAGCAGTACAGGATCCTGAGGGAGAAGGGAACAGAACCAGCATTCACTGGAAAATATGCAGATCACAAGGAAAATGGCACCTATCTCTGTGCTGGATGTTGAACTGAACTGTTTTCATCAGAAACGAAATATGAATCGGGAAGCGGGTGGCCAAGCTTCTGGAAGCCTCTCTCAGATGGAAAGATACAGATAGAAGAAGACCGGAGTCTGTGGATGAAAAGGACTGAGGTGAAATGCCAACGCTGTGGTGGTCATTTGGGACACGTATTCAAAGATGGACTGAAACTAACAGGATTGCGCTACTGTCTGAATTCAGCGGCACTTGACTTTGACCATGAATGATCCAGCGATCAAGAACTTTTCAACTGATCAATTGAAACAGATAAGAATCTACTAATCCGATTATCAAACAATCAATTGGCTGATTTTCACCTATGTATATTTGATCACATTCATTCGAATTAATGCCAGGGATCAACTGCTCCGTCCCCAGGGACAAACACCGGGATCTGGAACATGGGCTCACCGATGTAAGCGAACATGGCGGTCTCCTTCCAGTGCATGCCTGCCTCGTCTCCGTAGAGTTCTCCCCGCGTCGGATGAAACATGCCGGTTGGGGGCTCCAGGAAGGGGGTGGTGTACTTGCCGTCGAAGTTATCCTTGAGATTCTCGATATACCGGTTCTCCGTGTTTCGTACTGCCTCAGCTCCGGAAACCTCAGGACCATTATGCTGTCCATCCTCGAATGAACCGTCGAGGATTCCGTCCCAGAAACCAGCGTACCAGAGATCATTGATGTCCCATTCGCTGTCTCCTGTTCCCTGGCCAGGAATAGCCCAGAGATCCTGGCCGATGTTTGAATAGGAAACCTCGGTGGCAGCACTGAGGCCGATTGCTCCCGCGTACATGTAATTGGGAGCCCAAGCCTCTTCCCTGACGATGGGCACGGATTTATAGTTCGTACCATGGATCTTTGAGTTTTCACAGGATACGAGTGTGCTCACCTGCGGTGGGAGGAAATATCCCTGAAGTTCCACGCCCTCCACATGGTTCGCCATCTGGTCTCCCACACCAATGTTCTTCTCAACCCAGCGTCCCCAGGTATAGAAGCTTCCGTGCCACGATCCATGACCACGATAGGCTACCAGTGCCGAAGATTCGAGCTCCTGTTTGAATCCCACGTTTCCGGTGACACCACCCTCATCGGTGTACCCTCCTCCGGCACCCACGGTGGACCAGTAGGAGGTATCATATCCCTCGTCCTCACTGTCCTCACAGAAGTAGATGGCCGGGGTGTTCTGGAGCCGCATATCGGCAACCTCGTACCCATTCCAGGAGGATGTGTGTTGCTCCCATTCAATGGTTGTCTGACCTGCATAACCTTGGGCGGTGATCTCCTTGGAGATGTAATCATAACCAAAGGTCCGGGCGATCTGGTTGCTTGCTCCCTGGACATTGAGATTGACGATTCTTCCGACTGCTGTGGTCATGTAATCCAGTTGATCGGGATCAAGGAAACCGAAGGCGACATCGCTGGAGGTGTATTCAGGAAGGATCGGATCAGCGATATTTCCCTCACTGTAGGAGTAATCGAAGAATTCGAACTGGGGAAGGGCTTCAGCATCCCCGACCAGACAGATGTAGCTTGTCGGTCCATAGTTCTCGTTGATCTCCAGGAACGTCTCATAATATCCATAGGCTTTCACATTGTTGAGGTACATATCATTGTCCAAATCGTAGAGATCCCGTTGTTCCGGATCCCCTTTAGGAAAGAGCGCTGTGTACTCCAGCGGGATCCTATCCTCGATATCAACGAGATCATCGATCTGGGTCACCACATATGCATTCCGCAAGAGTGCTATCTCCCCGGCCACGGCAGACATGGAACGGTAGTGATATGTATTCTTCATGCCCTCGAAGTAGGAGTAAAAGTATTCATCACCCAGATAATCATCCGGATTTGCAGCTACAATGTAGTCTGCTGTCACCCCAAGGCTGTTAAGCTCCTCCCACACCACTTCCTGGTTTTCGTAGGTGGAATGTTTGCTCAGGGTAATTACCGCATCATTGTGGGCAGCAAGTGGAGCTACCCAAAGAGCCTCGTGGTGAGTTTTGACCAGGATCTCAGAAGTGAATTGATTCGGTCCTTCATTCTCAAGGAAACCCCGAAGCGCTGAATTGACCGCCTCCCGTGTGAAGGGATAATGAATGATGTTGGTCTCGGCACCGATCGTATTGATCTGCTGTTCGACGGTGATGAGAGCATTATTTGAGAAGAGATACTTCTGGACATCCTTGTTGGAACTGTACTGAAGGGTCCAGAGCTGGTGATCGTCCAGTCCGTTCTCATTGAGGATGAAAAGTGGATGGTAGACATTATTCTTGTAGGTGATACTTGACAGAGCATAGATGAGGGCCATGTCCTGCTCAGTCTCGGGTGCATCGACAAAGATCATGTAATCATCGGCAAGAGGCTCAACCCCCGCTTCCCTCTCCCAGTCCTCCTCGTCAGAGTCGTCGTTCACAAGGACCGTCATCGACAGCATTGCTGCCAGTATGAGCACGATTACCAAAATATTCGCAATAAGTTTAAGATTTACTCCTTCTGACATAATGATCGGAAATCGTTCCTATAAAATGCATATAAACGTTTTGGTAAGGTGTATCTTATTTCGATTAAATACTCCTATAGTGTTCATGGGTGAAACCAAGCTTACTGAGTTGTAGATTTGTGGGAAATTAAATGTATTGAGTAAGGAGATTTGTGTGAGACTAAGGTATCAAATCCGTACTCGTCCGAATGTATGGGATTACCATCAATTGGACAACTGGAAGGGCTTGTCCAGTGGCTCTATAACAATCCCGATCATCTGGATAGAGAGGAGATCAGTGAATATCCTAAAACGAGTCAGGATGATTACTTTGGCCATCAAAGAAAATATGTTGGACTGGTCGTAATGGTCCTCATACCGATTGATTAAAAATGCACCATTAATTTGACATTGATCCAGATATCGAACGACTACTTTTTCTACATAGTGGTGGGGGGTGGGGGGAAACGGGGCAGATGAATATGTGGAGAAGGAGAAAAATTATGATTGGTTATAGGTAGATTTGGTAAAAAGAAATAGAGTATATTAAAAATTGACGTGAAAAATTAATTAGTATTAAAATCCGCAAAATGAAAAAATCAGCCAAAATATAAGGTGGACAAAGATTTAAAAAAGTAGAATAAATTAAAATAAAAGCAAAAAATGAAAGGAGAAATAAAAGAAAGGGAGGCCGATCAGGCCGATCCCTTGAGTTTCAGGAGTTCCTGTGTGAGCAGAGGTACGATCTCGTGGAGGTCGCCAATGACACCAAAGTGTGCGATCCCGAAGATGGGGGCATCCGGGTCCTTGTTGATGGCAATGATGTAGTCCGAATTCTGCATACCCGCCCTGTGCTGGATGGCACCGGAAATTCCGCACGCGATGTACAGTTTCGGCTGTACCGTCTTGCCGGTCTGACCAACCTGATGGTCCTGGGCGATCCATCCAAGATCCACTGTTGCCCGGGAAGCTCCCATGACACCATTGAGGGCATCTGCGAGTTCCTGAACGATCTGGAATCCCTCCGGACTCCCAACTCCCCGACCACCGGAAACGATGATCTCGGCATCCTCCAGGTTTACGGCATGCTTGGCCTCTTTGACAATCTCGATGATCCTGGAGACAATAACCTCTGGCGGGATCTCACCATTGATCTTGATAACCTCTCCCTGCCTGGTCCGATCGGGATCCATGGCCTTCATGACTCCTGGACGCACAGTGGACATTACCGGTCTGTGGTTGGGTGTTTTAATGGTGGCCATGAGATTCCCACCGAATGCGGGACGGGTCTGGAGAAGGTTCTGCGTTTCGGGATCGATGTCCAGCCCAGTACAGTCTGCAGTTAATCCAACCCACACCCTCTGGGCGATTCTGGGAGCAAGGTCTCGTCCGATATGTGTTGCCCCGTAAAGCATGATATTCGGTTTGTACTCCTGAATGAGATTGGAAATAACATACGTGTAGGTATCGGTCTGGAAGTTCTTAAGCTTCGGATTATCCCCGGCATACACGCAGTCTGCACCGTGGTAGATGAGTTCCTGTGCCAGTCCGTCAACATCCTCTCCGAGGAGGACGGCACACAGCTTCTGACCCAGGGTATCGGCAAGTTCTCTTCCCTTTCCGAGCAACTGGAGGGCGGCTTTGGACAATTCCCCTCCTCTCTGTTCTGCGAACACCCAAACATCCTTGTAATCTTCAATTCCTGCCATGTTCATCACTCCTTCAGAATATTTATCTCATGCAGTTTGTTCATAAGCTGCGTCACAACATCCTCACATGCTCCCTGGATGCAATCACCGCGGCAGACCTGTTCGGGTGTGAAGCTTCGTGCGACGATGGTGGGAGAACCTTTGAGCCCGATCTTTTCCGGATCTGCATCAACATCTGCAGCACTCCAAACCGGGATGTCAGCCTGCACAGCCCTCTGTATCCCGGAAATAGGCGGATATCTCGGCTCATTGAGCTCCTTTATGCAGGTCAGAAGACAGGGCATGGGAACCTCGATGAGCTCGTACCCGTCCTCCATTGCTCGTTTTGCCTGGAGCAACTTTTCCGCTTCATTGATAGCAATATTGAAGACATAGGTCACCTGGGGTATTTTCAATGCTTCTGCGATCTGCGGACCGATCTGGGCTGTATCTCCGTCGGTTGCCTGACGTCCGGCCAGGATAATGTCAAATTCTCCGATTTTCGTAATTGCCATTGCAAGAGAATAGGACGTTGCCCAGGTATCCGCCCCTGCGAAATTCCTGTCCGAGAGGAGTATTCCATCATCCGCCCCCATGGCTATTCCCTCGGTGATGGCATCCTTAGCCTGAGGAGGTCCCATGGAAAGGATGGTGATTGTTCCTCCATATTTCTCCTTGATCCTGATCCCCTCTTCCAGCGCGAACTTATCATCAGGATTGATGATAGAGGGAACACCCTGCCTGATCAGCGTATTTGTCTTCGGGTCGATCTTCACCTGGGTGGTGTCAGGTACCTGCTTTACTAGTACAATAATCTTCATCTCATTCCCTCCTTACTTGAGTAACGCTCCTGAAATGACCATTCTCTGGACCTCGGATGTTCCTTCGTATATCTCGGTGATCTTCTGATCACGGAAGTAACGCTCAACAGGATAGTCCCTGGTATAACCGTATCCGCCGTGGATCTGCACTGCCTTGTTCACCACAAAGTTCGCAGTCTCGGAGGCAAAGAGCTTTGCCATAGCAGCTTCCTTGCTGAACCTCTTTCCCTGGGTCTTCTTCTCTGCAGCACTGTACACAAGGAATCGAGCGGCTTGGATCCTGGTCTCCATATCCGCAAGCATCCACTGGATAGCCTGGAATTTGGAAAGGGACCTTCCGAACTGTTCTCGCTCCTTGGAATATTTGACAGCCTCATCAAGTGCGCCCTGGGCAATTCCCAGTGCCTGGGCTGCTACTCCGACACGGCCATGGTCAAGAGCCTCCATTGCAATCTTGAATCCCATGCCTTCCTTGCTAAGAAGGTTCTCTTTGGGCACCCGACAGTTTTCGAAGACATACTCGCATTGATGAGAACCTCTGATCCCCATCTTGGTCTCCAGTGTTCCGATTGAGAAACCGGGTGTTCCCATTTCCACCAGCAGAGCGCTGATCCCACGTGCACCTTTATCCTTGTCAGTTTTTGCCAAAACCGTGGCAACTCCAGCCTGGGGACCGTTGGTCACGAAAATCTTTGTTCCGTTGATAACGTATTCGTCTCCCTCAAGTTCAGCAGTGGTCTGGAGGCCGCCGGCATCGGTTCCTGCATTGGGTTCAGTAAGGGAGAAGGCACCGATCATCTCGCCACTGGCCAATTTCGGAAGATATTTTTCCTTCTGCTCCTGGGTGCCGTACTTGATTATGGGATACGGAGCAATAGAATTGTGAACTCCGGTGATGATGCCCGTAGAGGCACACACCCTGGAAAGTTCCTCAATGACAATCGCATAACTAATGCCATCAACGTATACTCCCCCGAATTCCTTGGGAATCGTGAGACCCATAATATTCAGCTTTGCCATCTTCTCGATGGTCTCGTCAGGGAACCTCTCATTTTCGTCGAGATCGGCTGCAAGGGGTTCTACCTCTTTGGCAGCAAATTCCCTGACCATTTTGCGAATCATTTCCTGCTCTTTGGTCAGTTGAAAATCCATTTGTAAGGCCTCCAAATCTATCCGTTCTGGGTGCGCTCAGGATTGTCTTTTAATTTATATGTCTTACCTTCTCTA
>CAZTGJ010000008.1:0-22053 GCA_964613025.1 uncultured Thermoplasmata archaeon
ACATTCATCACTGATTCAATTAAAAGTATACTTATTTAAGTTCCCGACTATAGTTGAGTATATCCATACTGAAAACGTGAAATCTTCAAGTCCATCGACTGCGGTATGGTTTGCAGAAATATGATCATCAATGCTGCCGTCGAACTCAAGTGCAGTACCACTCACGCCTTCTGTCCAGGTGGCCCCGTAGATAGTCCCGTTGTTGTCGTTCCCGCTCCCGTCCTCGGCTTCCTGTCCAATTCCCTCATCGAATGTCCAGTGGATTGTTTGGTTCACTTTCCAAGAGTGCTGATGGTAGAGGGAACCTATCTCTGCTGATGAAAATGATCGATTATATATTTTCACTTCATCGATTACACCATCGAAATACTTTCTCGCATTTACTGTTTGCCAATTCTTCCCTATCTGCAGATTGAGGTCATTTGCGGAAAGTAGACCATCAGCCACCTTACTCCCAAGATCGTCTTCACCGTCAACAAAGATAGAAAAATTCATGGCATTCCTTGTCACAACTACAAAATACCACTGATTTGGTTGCCACGCATTTGTAGATGTTACCAC
This sequence comes from uncultured Thermoplasmata archaeon, assembly GCA_964613025.1. Classification (GTDB taxonomy): domain Archaea; phylum Thermoplasmatota; class DAOVMN01; order DAOVMN01; family DAOVMN01; genus CAZTGJ01. The sequence goes on from CAZTGJ010000008.1 coordinate 562, forward strand.
ATCGGTGTTGGTACCGGAATCGCTACCTGTGAAACAAAATTTACTGTCCTGCTCAGTAGTCAATTCGTATCCACTTCCATAATCATTACTTCCTTTCGATAGAACAGTCAGATAATTTGATGAAGCGTAGAAATGTGGTTTCACCCATGCAGATACGGTATACTCACTGGTTAAATCCAGAGCATCATCGTCCAGAATATCTACGTAATCATCCTCACCATCAAATAATAATGCACTGCCACTGACTCCGCTTGTCCAGAGAATCCCATTTTCGAGTGACCCATCATTTCCATTCCCACTTCTATCATATGTGGTTCCCCCTTCCCCCTCATCGAAGCTCCAAGATCCCACCAATCCATAGTCATCAGGCTGCTGCCCACCGCTCGTGGGTACGCTCTTCGTGAGCATAGTTGTGCCGTTGGTGTAGGTCACCTCGAAGTCTATATTGGTCTGGTCGCCGGAGTATGTTGCAGTGGCGGTCACTGTTTCGCCGGAGACAGAAGTGGATTTATCGGTGGTGAGGGTGAGTTCTGGCTGATCACCCCCCCTGCCCCCGTCCGCACTAACGTCCCCGGGTACAACAGCTAAGATCGACAGTACCGAGGACAGGAAAAGCATTACCAAAGTGGACGCGACCAGTATTCTCCTGAATTCCCAAGTGGTTTCTCGCTTCAGGCCCATCCACACCCTCATGCTGCTGCAGGCAGGTTCGGACGACCCCGTTTTTTTCATGGTGTTTTGGATGCCGTTCTTGTATTTTGAGTTGTCCATATTGTCACCGATCAATCTTATAATAATTTCAATTATTTAAGAAATTAGGTATACGAGTTGCACTTCACGGGTGTAGAACAAAAAGACATGCGTCATCCCTCTGCGTATCTTGGCGTTCTCTGCGGTGAGAAAATAATCCGTCAATCTAACCATTCTCATCCAACCTGAATTTTCAATTGCTCGGTCATACTGTAACTCTATGTTTCAGAAAGGTTATTAATATCTTCATTCTATGAAGGAGTAAAATGAGCAAATTCCCGCCCCGATTTGCACTATTCCCGCCCCGCCCTCCCTCCTTGCTTCACACGACTCCTACGGGACGCAAGTATCTTTCCTGTATGGTCATTGCAATGATGTTTATCCTGCTGAGCCCCCTGTCCTCAGAAGGTTATTGTGGTCGTGGTCGAAGTAGAGGTAGTGGTAGGGATAGTGACGAGTGGTCAGAATTCCGCCGCGACCCGCAGCATACCGGCTTCACGACCTCAGAGGCCCCTGACGATGGAGAGGTGCTCTGGTCGTTCAATGCAAGTGATGCGATCGTTTCCTCTCCCGCAGTTGCCGACGGAATGGTATTCATTAGTTCCAACGACGGGTGGGTGTATGCACTTCACGCGGAATCTGGGATCGTCTCCTGGGGTTTCTCCACCAATGGATCGGTGGAATCGTCGCCACTGGTCAATGAAGGGATCGTGTACATCGGTTCCAACGATGGGGAGGTGTACGCACTTCAGGCATCCACAGGACAGAGGGTATGGAACTTCTCCACCGACGGGAAGGTCATAGCATCACCATCCCTGCTGAATGATAGGGTGTTCATCGGCTCCTGGGACAGCGAGTTCTATGCGATCGATGCCCTCACCGGGGAGATGGTCTGGAACTACAGCACCGCCAGTTTTGTGCAGAGCTCGGCCGGGATCTGGAACAATTCGGTCATGTTCGGATGCTGCGACGGCATCATGAGGTCCATCAACGTCAGCGACGGAACCGAGAACTGGGTATTCGATTCGGGAGAGTACATCGCTGCTTCCCCCCTGATCCTCGGGAACCGGGTGTACTTCGGGAATTATGCACGGAAGTTCTTCTGCCTAAACGCGTCCACTGGGAAAGAGATCTGGAACGTCACCAGGGAGGACTGGTCGGTCTCGAGCCCGGCCGCAGGATATGACATGATCTTTGTAGGGTCAAAGGACGGGAGGATTACAGCACTGGACCCCGATTCTGGCGAGGAGATATGGGAATTCGAAACGAATGGATTCGTGGATGCCTCTCCCTCCATCGCAGATGGGAAGGTCTTCATCGGTTCTGCGGACGGTACGTTCTACTCCCTGAATGCCTTGAACGGTTCCCTGGTGTGGTCGTATCCCCTGGGAGGCGAGATCACATCTTCTGCAGCAATCTCGGAGGGGAGGGTGTTCGTGGGTTCCTCGACGGGGACACTGTACGCCTTCCGGGATGCCAATGCGACGGAGGAGAATGGTGTGGGGACCGATTCGAATGAAAACGAAGAAGTCTGGCTGATCATGATCGTTGTTGTGATCGTCCTTGCCGGTGCGGTCATTGCAGTACGTTCGCGGATCAAAGATTGAACCGTTTTCTGAGGGAGATGACGAAAACAAAGATCACTGTAAGGGCAGCTGCCCCGAAACCGGGGATGATCCCTTCGCTGTCATCATCCCTGTCCCCTCCGTCATCCGGAGCATTGTAGACAGTGAACTGACCGCTTTCAGCAAAGGAGGATTCGGAGCTTTCATTCGTATCCCGTACCGTGATCCGGACCCGGTATCGCGCTCCATTCGGGAAGATGGACTGATCCGAGGACCAGAGATGTTCTCCCGATGGCAGGGAGGGGATGAAGTCCTGAAGGATCCGGTAGGTATCCCCGGCATCGTTGGATATCTCGATCTTGTATTCGATCGGGTCTCCTTCGGTGTCCGATGTGGTCCACCGGATGGTGATATCTCCTCCCACGATCTCCCCTCCGGTCGGATGGGTAAGATCGACAGTGGGGGCCGAGTTCGCCGGGGGTAACGTGATGGTCACATTCACAAAGGCAGGGGCACTCATGATCCCATCGTTGTCCTTTACCCAGAGCGTGAACTGGTATAAGCCGGGATCCGATGGGACGAAGGTGGGAGCGGAAGGGCTCCCTGGATAGTCCAGAGCGATGATGTGGGATGTACAGATCCAAGTGTACTCGGCGATGAAACCATCGGGATCGTAGCTCTCAGAGCCATCGAGGAATACAGTGTCGTGCACCAGGCCAGATGGGTCCCCATTTGCATCCGCAACGGGTTTCAGGGGGACCGCCTTCACTGTGATGTTCACGTGGTCCTTCGGTGACCAGGACCCATTGTCATCCTGGACCCGCAGGGTCCAGGTGTAGACACCCACCGCGTCCGGGAGGAAGGATGGACGAACGATGTTCGGATCCTGTAGCGAGATCCCATGATGAGATGTGCAGTTCCATTCCCAGGTGACGATCACCCCATCGGGATCGTTGCTTCCATCACCCCTGAGGATGACAGTGTCCCCGAGGGTCACCTCCTGATCCTGACCGGCATCCCCGCTTGGATCGAGATTCACTCCTTTCGCCACCACGGTGACGTTCACGGTATCGTTGTTCAGGCTCCAGTCCGCCTGATCATCCTGGACGGTGAGGGTGAGAACGTAGATGCCTTCCTCGTCAGGAATGAAGGACGGGGATGGGCCGTCAGGAGACTCGAGGGTGACCGTGTGACTGGTACAGGTCCAGTTGAAATGATCCACTGAGCCATCGGGATCATGGCTCTTCGAACCATTGAGGGTAACGGATGAATCCACGGTCCTCGTGATGTCCACCCCGGCATCGGCAACAGGGGGACGATTGAGGACGGTAATGATGACGTCATCGGGATCGCTCCACTCGTCCTGGGTGTCCCTGACCAGCAGGGTGAACTCATACTCTCCGGGTACCGTGGGTGCCGTGAAGCTCGGGGACATAACCGAGGTATCGGAGAGGGTGACCGCGGAAGGATTGGTATCGCTTGCATTCCACAGATATTCGAGGGTGTACCCATCCTCGGGATCTGAGCTCATCGAGCCGTTCAGCATGACGGTTTCGCCGGTGAGGGTGTCCCGATCATCACCCGCATCGGCCATCGGTGGCCGGTTGATAACCTGAACGACCACATCATCCGCATCGCTCCACTGGTCCTTGGTATCCTTCACCCTCAGTGTGAACGTGTAGTTGCCCGGCGTGTCCGGAGCGGTGAAGCCCGGATCCACTGCTGTTTCATCGGATAGTGTGACGGCGGCCGGATTGCTGCCGCTTACGCTCCACTGGTACTCGATGTTGTTCCCGTCCTCCGGATCGCTGCTGCCGGAGCCATCCAGGGTCACCGGTTCACCGGTGAGCACGTCGATATCATCGCCCGCGTCCGCCACTGGGATCTCATCCGTGGAAGAGAGACTTGTCCGGAAGACCTCGACCCCGTCACCCCACGTTGCCCCGGCGATATCCCAGTCCCCATCATCGTCGAAATCCAGATAGGTGGAACCGTAGAAGGTACCGGAGGTAGGGAGCCCCTTGCCGGTGACCTCCGTGAACGCGAAATCGTCCATTGGGTCCTCATTGCCGTTTCCCAGGTAGAGGTGAAGCCCGGAATTGGATTTCGGGGCCAGGAGATCGATGTCCCCATCCTTATCGATATCAGCAAACTGCAACTGGAAGAATCGTCCCGAATTTCCCGATGAAGGGAATGGATCCGTTGGTTCCGTCCAGGAGAATGCCGTCCCCCCACTCGACCCTCCGCCGTTGCCCAACAACACTTTCATACCGCCATTCGAACGACAATAGATGATATCCGCGTCACCGTCATTGTTCAGATCACCGATCTCGACGCCATCCATATTTCCGCTTCTGGCACCACTTGGGAGTGTTAACGTACAATCCGTCCAGCCATTCCCATCCGAGTTCTGAGTGAAAATGTGGAGACCGGAATTGCTGTAGCTCACTGTGGCGATGTCTCCCAGTCCATCGTTGTTCAGGTCAGCGACATCGATACCGTTGTATTGTCCCGAGGTGGGGAGCCCGTTGGAATGCGCCGTCCAGGTGATGGGGGATGAACCGCTCCCGTAATACACCCGGATCCCTCCATCCCCATTCCTCGAGGTGGAAAGCGCGATATCCAGTCCCGGGCCTTTTGTGAAATTGAGAAGCTCAAGGTCGTTGACGGTCTTCGTTCCATGGGGGGAAGATATGCCGCTTTGGGACCAGGAACCGCTAGAATATTCCCATGCGCCAACGCCCTTGATGGAACCACTGCTGGAACCCCATCCCTCGTTCCCGGCATAGAGCTCGATCTTTCCATCGTTGTCCGCGTCCCCAAATGCCAGCCCCCCCCAGGAATCATCCGATGGAAGTCCGTTGTACGACGCCGTCCAGCTCCCTGCCCCATTCCCCGCATAAACGTAAAGTCCCTCGGTGTCAGCACCACCGCCGTAATCCTCCCCACCGAATGCCATATCGATATGTGTATCCCCATTGATATCACCAATGGCGATAGCATTGTAATCTCCGTCGGTCGGAAGGTTCTCCGATACCCCCCCTTCAAAATCATCCAAGGAATCTCCGGATGTATCTCCCGTTAATAGTACTATGATCAATACCTGAGCGGCGATGAGCAGCATGGAAACAATGATAGCTGAAACGTTCAAGATTATTCCACCTTGCGAGATGTGTGCATCTCATACTGGACCCGGAAGCGCATAGATGATCCCTCACCGAGGGGGTCCGTGCTATTCCAAAACATGATTGCCATGTTGCGGGATTACTCCATGACCAATTTATATCTTTCCAATGGCAGGACTGATGATTGACCTGCGATTGGATCGAGAGCCATTTTTCACAACTTTAATATCCGTTAAAAGGATGTCTGACAGATCAGCATGACTGAAGAATGGACCCGCGAAAATGCCAACAGGACTGGAAAATGGACCCTCGTCCTCATCCTCTGCATTTTCCTCATTGGCCTGTGCTTCCAACGAACACTGATTCCCGATGAGCACTGGAGGGCAGAGGCTGAACGGGACGATGGCGAAACAGGATCAGAGGAATTCGGTTCCATCTGCAAGGTCGGTGACTTGAATGATGGACGGTACAACCATACCTCCACTCTGCTGCATGACGGAAGGGTGCTTGTCTCCGGTGGAACAGTTGATGGAAGGAACTCGATCGGGTCGGCTGAACTCTATGATCCCGGGAAGGCAGTGTGGGAAGGCGCGGAGGATTTATCCACCGGAAGGATGCGCCACACGGCCACGCTCATCGGGTCCGGAAGGATTCTTGTGGTAGGGGGGTATTCGGGAAACGGTCACGGCCATCCATCCCTCATCAAACATTTCAACGGCACCGGGAATGTTTCGCTGGATTCATGTGAGGTGTTCGATCCGGTAAATGAGAGTTTCCAATCGGCTCCCGATCTCATCACGGGAAGATTCTGGCACCGGACAGTGAGACTGAATGATGGGAGGGCCCTGGTCATGGGGGGCTTGAACATTTCCCAGGGAGCACTTTCATCCTGTGAGCTTTTCGATCCGGTAATGGGGGAATGGACCAAAGCGGCGAGTCTCGGGAGAGCAAGGGTACGCTTCACGGCCACCCTTCTGAACAACGGCTCGGTGCTGGCCACAGGCGGTCACGGCGGTATGAAGAAGGATCCATTCCCATCCTGTGAGGTGTACGTGCCGGAGAAGGACCAATGGTACAACGTCTCACCAATGAACCGTGCACGCGGGTACCATGCTGGGATCCTCCTGGCCGATGGCAGGGTCCTGGTCTCGGGGGGGTTTGCCGGGATGGGAATCCCGGACTGGACCGATTCCGAGGTGTACGATCCCATGAACGATTCGTGGACGCTCGAAGGTGAGATGGCCCAGCCGAGACACAATCACGTGCTCGCCGGAAGCGGGAGTGAGGGTGGGGAGGTCCTGGTGATCGGGGGGAGCAACTGTTTCACGGGGGGTGGGCATTCCGGGATCGAGTATTACAGCCCGGGAACCGGGTCATGGAACCACACGAACCATGTCATCACGGGGCTGGAGTGGACAACCGCATCCATGCTGAACGATGGTACTGTCCTCGTCTGCGGGGGGAAGGAATGTGATGTTGCATCCAATGTGAGCTACGTTTTCAAACCGCCTTCTAACCAGGGAATCGATGCGGATGATGATGATCTGATGATACCGGGATTCGGCGGAATCGAAGCAATGATGGTGTTGGTGTTCACGGCAGCTGTAGGTATTCACCTCCTGGGATCGTCCCGAAAAACGGGAGGTGGGGGAAAATGATGGGCAAAGATCTATCGCGGCCGGAAAGGAAGAAATTCGATGCGTCGCATATCGGGATCATCACGCTGGGAGTCATTGTCATCGGGCAGTGCTCCCTCCACTGGGCCGGACTCTACCTCCTGATGTCCGCCGCGGGCATCATCTGGTTCATTGGTAGGATCTGCCCGCACTGCAGAGGATTCGCGAGTCCGACCTGCCCGAGCGGGTATGGTATGATCTCATCACGATTCTTCACGAAGCCGGACACGATCGATTTCAGGAGGGCGTTCAACCGAAACATCGTGTCGGTGGCGCTTCAGTGGTTCGTTCCTCTGGCCGTCGGGATCGTCTGCCTCTACAACTGCTTCGACGAGATCCTGACTGCATCTCTTATGGTTTTCATACTCGTCGCATTCATCTGGCTACCCATGACGTCAAAGAAGAAAGGCTGCGCAAAATGTCCGCAGAGGGGGGAGTGTGGATGGGCTACAGGGAAAAAGAAGGGAGCAACAGTAGGAGGAGGAGGAAAAACGAAGGAAAAGAAGGAAGGAAAAAGGGAAGAATGAAATTGAGTGTGAAAATGAAGACTTCTGCTAAGTGTGTTTTCGTTACTGCTTTTCCTCCAGACTCTCCGCTGCAAGAAGGGCAGCCCCAGTTGCGGTCACGATCTGTGGCATCTCCGGCACGTACATCTCCATACCGAGCTCCTGCTCCATGGCTTTCACCATCCCGATATTCCTGGCCGGGCCCCCGTCGAAGAATATCTCCTTCCTAACCCCAACCCGCTTCGCCATTCCCACGAGTCTCCGGGCAACGGCCCTGTGGATTCCTGCGATGATGTCCTTCTTGGAATGTCCGTCGAACATGAGTGTTGCCACCTCTGATTTCGCGAACACCAGGCAGGTTGTGGTGATGTCAACCGGCTCCGTAGATGTCAATGAAAGTGATCCCATCTCATCGAGGGGAATCTCCAGCACACGTGCCAGTACCTCGAGGAACCGTCCGGTCCCTGCCGCACATTTATCGTTCATCGCGAATTTCATGATCTGCAGGTCCTCGTCGAGCGCGATCACCTTGGTATCCTGGCCCCCGATGTCAATAATGGTGCGAACCCCCTTTTCAGCACCAAGCCACTGTACACCCCGGGCATTGGCCGAGATCTCGGAGATCGTCTCGTCGGCCAGGGAGGTGACCCTCCGCCCGTATCCGGTGGAAACGATGTGGTCGATCTCTCCGCGTTGGAGTCCCGCTAGGTCTAGGGCGTTCTGCAGCACTTGATGGGAGGTGATATCGTGGTCGTGGCCGGTCGGTGCGATGTCGAATCCCACCCGTTCCCGATCCTTCAGGATCACCACCTTGATGTAGGTGGATCCAAGGTCCACTCCAGCGGTGATCATGTTCTCTTTTTCCCCCCCCGAACCTTCAATCTGGAAAAGAAGCCTGACAGACCCTTTCCCCTCCCCTCACTCCCGGAATCTGGCGATATCGCGGTACCAGGTTTGAGTACTCCGGAATCGTCCTCGTCCTTCTTGGGTTTCGGCGCAAGGACGGCAGCACCGATGGCTCCAATGAGTTGGGGATCTTGGGGAACGACGATCTCCTGATCAAGGGTCCTCCTCAATTCCTCGACGATGCCATTGTTCATGGCGACCCCTCCGCCCAGAAAAATCGGTCCATGGGACCGGGTCGCATTGATGAGGGAGGCGATCTTCTTCGCCACCATGGCATTGAGGCCTGCGATGATGGACTCCTTGCTCTTCCCCTTTGCGACTAAGGAAACGACCTCTGATTCAGCGAACACCGTGCAGGTGGTGGAAATGGTCTCGGGATGGATGGAGTCCTGGGAGGAATCTCCCATGCCGTCGATGCCCACTGCCAGGGCATCGGCCATGGTATCCATGAAACATCCCGTACCGGAGGAGCACTTGTCGTTGGTGCGGAAATCGGAGATGATCCCCATCTCCCCGATCTTCATGACCCTGATCCCCTGACCCCCGATGTCCACGGCGACCTGGGTCTCGGGAGCGAGGAAGAACGCGCCTTTGGCGAAGGCGGTGATTTCGGTCCGGGCCATGGTGGCCATGGCGATGGCCTTCCTTCCCTGACCCGTGGCAACGATGTTTCTGAGGCGGTCCCGGGAGAGGTCATGATCCTGAAGGAGGGTGGTGACCATCCCATCAACGAGCTTTCCAGGTTCCATGGAGGTGGGTCGGACCAGACTATCGACGAGGGACTTCCCGTCCTTCAGGAGGATCACCTTGGTTGTGATGGCCCCGATATCGATCCCCAGTTCGTGGAAACCAGGATCCCCGGAACCGTCCTCCTGCCCGGGTACTATGGCTTGGGAGTCTTCAGCAATAGGTTGGTTCATGGTCCCTGTCATGGTATCGCCATTCATTCGATCATCCTTCGTTCCTTGTCTGGTTCTTTCGTGAGATATTTCGCATTTTCAGTGAATCTTCACTTTTCTGCTGAGGGCCCGTCGCGCTTTAATCATCTCCACGAATGCCTCGACACGCGTACGAATCTGTTCGATATCTCCCTCGTCGTACTCGCTCTCCAACTTGAGCATCGGTACCTTCATGGAATCCAGTACGAGCTCGATCTTGGTCCCCTCAATGATGTTCAGGTGGCATCCCCTGAGCGTATGGAAGACAACTCCCTCGATATGGTATCGTTCGATGACCTCTTTCAGTCTCCTGATCCTCTCGTCATTGGGGCTGAAACAGGGGCAGGTGCAGGGGTAGAAATACCGCTCCGCAACGGCCCTGATGAGCTCAGGCACATTGGTCTCATCGACGATCACGGGATCGTTGAGGATCCTTGTGGCCGAGCAGAGCTCGTCGAGGACGATGATGCCTCCGCTCTCCTCGATGACCGAGGGGATCTTGAAGTTCGGGAAGATGATGGGCGAACCGGCGACCAATACCCGGGCCGCCCCCACCTCTCCGGCGTGGATCCCCTGTGATCCCTTGTCACGAAGCTCCCGGATCAGTTCCGCTACCCTGGCCGTCCACCGGGAGATGTCATCGATCTCCGAGGCCTGGGCCACGATCATGGCGTCCTGCCCTGACAGGAGTGGAGGGGACGGGATTCTGAGTTCCATGAGCTCGTTCCATGCCTGGTTCGCCGCATTCCACCGCCGGATCTCCTTCAGAATGGAGGATTTCCTCAGTCGATTTCCGGTGAGTTCCTCGAGGTTCCGGATGAGGTACTTCATCTCGTCCAGCCAAAGCCCGCCGGTGGTATCTCCGGTCTTGATCCGTGGAACGTTGAGCATAAGGACCGGCACCCAATCCTCCAGCATCTCGGCGAGTTTCATCTTCCCGTCGCAGGTCGCGGGTGCCACCACGAGGTCGAGGAGATCCATCAGGGGGTAGGCCGAGAGCATCTTCGCTCCGAGTGTGGATTTCACCAGGGGGCAGAGCCCGGCATCACCCAGGAGCTCGTTGGTTGGATGGACGCATTCATAGTATCCCGAGGAGATCCGAACGCTCACTGCCCCAAGAGCGTGGATGATCTCCACCGGTACCATGGCGCACATGGTACCGATGATCTTCCCCCCCTGCTTCCGGAACTCCCTGAGCTCGTCGATTCGGTCACCGTTATAGGCCATGATCCCATCGAAATATCTCATGGCCTTTGGCCTGTTCAGCTTCTTCCCCAGTCCCTCGAGGACGGTTTCGGACATCTTCTGGTTCTTCTTCCGCGTCCTGGTCCTCTGCTCCTGGGAGAAGTATCCGTCCTTGTCGTCGATGTATCGCGATTGGAGATCGGATCGTTCCTTTTCTTCGATTTCCTTTGGAGTCATTCGTTCATCCTTCTGATGTTGTCGTGCTTTCCTTCTGGATTATTCGTTCAGCCGTCTGACGCTGCTTTTTATTCCTGGTGGTCACTCAGCGAGCCCCTAGTGGGGGATCCCGGTTTCACATGATGGAACCCTTGGACCGATGATAGTGTATCATGGTCATTCTTCCCGATAGGGCCTTTCCGATTGATAAGATTCGCCCTCGCCCCAAATCCGGGTTTTCTGGAGGTCATAAGGTCCCTGGACATGAAACTGAGCGAGAGACAGTCCTCCTCGGGACACATCTCGACGCATTTCCCGCAGAGGGTGCAGTCCTCTCCCCCCACATCGATCCGTTCCATCTCCTCGTAGACCGTGTCGTGGTCCATGGGGCAAACCCTGAGGCAGACCCTGCATTTCGTACATTTCCCTGGATCCTTCTGAAGCCACACGAGAGAATACCTGCTCAGCAGTGCCATGTAGGCGCCCATGGGACAGACTCGGCACCAGAACATGCGCATGGTGAAGCTGGTGATCAGGAAGAAGGCGAGCATGAGGATGGCGACAGTTGGAAGGCGGGTGGAGGGACTGATGAGACCGGTGAGGAGCTGGACAGCGGTGAAGAATCCCTTTGCCGGACAGATCTGGCAGAAGGGAAGCGTGAAGGTACCCTGATAGCCCGTAAGTCCGAGAGCCGAGATCCCGATGGACAGGGAGATGAGAACGGTGAAGAAGAGGATGGCGTACTTCACCTGCCGAAGAAGTTCCCGGTGAGCCCATTTCAGTCGGAACGGTGGAATGTTCAGTCGATCCCTGAGACCCGAGAGGAGTTCCTGCACGAGGCCGAAGGGGCAGAGCCAGGAGCACCAGATCCGTCCTAGGAGCAGAATGAGGAGCGTGATGATAAGAATGATGATGATGAGATCCATGAAGAGGTCGCCATACCCCGTGGTCAGGCCTTCCTGGAGATGATAGTAATAGCAGTAGGTGGGAGCGGACTCGATGTACCGGCAGGACGCATTGGGGAGGAACACCCGTTTGAGCAGTGAGGAATCACCAAACGGGGAGAGGCCGTAGAGCGTGCCGAGGAGGAATACGATCACTGCGGTCTGAACTAGGAGACGGTAGGGGCGGATCCCTCTTCCTTGGTAGTTCCTTCTCGTTGGGATCACACCCCTCGCATGACTGAATGGTGAATGAGGGAACTGCGAACTCTCATTCTATAGGCCCCCTGTACAACCATAGGTCCAGTACTTGTATAGATAGTACACACCGATCACCATCATCATCGTCGCACCTGCCCTGGTCAAATGCGGCCTCCACTCGCTGAAGGCAGCGGACCCGATGGAACTCCCCACGAGGATACCGGCCACAGTGTAGATGCTCGACGACAGGGCATAGATGACCACCAGGGCCATGGCATCCTGAAACGATAGCGTGAGGATCAAGGGAACGAGCATCATGATCTTCACGCAGGGGGTGGCCCCCCGAATCGATCCGAGGAGGAATATTGAGGAGAAATGAAATCCATGTGATTCACGATCGATCCCATGAAGCGAGGTTCCTGACCCGAGGGCTTTCGTTGTTGAGGATCCTTCCTGAGATGGGCATGAATCCGAATGCGAGCACGTGTCACAGGAATGAGCGCTTATTGTTGAAAGAGGGGCATGTGAGGATTTTGGGGAATGCGGCGACGTAGGGGTTTCGGAAAATCGTGTGGAATGCTCCCACGAGGGTTTCCCAGAAGGCTCCCCGGGAACAGTATCACAGCTACCGCATCCGTTCACCTCGCAGTTCTTGAGGAGTTTGAAACGGGTAAGCCATGTGGGGTGGAGGATGACGAGAGCGCCGAAGGCAAGCGACAGAAGCGCGAATATCAGGATCATCATGCGCGCATCTGGCTCCACATACCACCCGTACAGGGCGATGATCATCCCCAGGACCATGATTCCCATCAATCTGCCGCCAATGAAGGCCAAGCAGATCCTTCCACTCCGTCCGATCGTGGTGTTGAGGGCAACAAGCGTGCAGAGGAAGGTATTTCCGAAGCCGAAGCCAACGAGCATTGCAGTAAGCATGAGATCAGCGTCCATGGTGGACCCTCCTGGCAATGGCATGCGTACGTCCGAGAATGGCCAGTTCGGCGATCCCGATGACCGCCGAAATGAGAATACCGACCTTCAGCCACCGTAGGAGTGCATCCTCCTCACCGATGACTGCTTCGATGTCATGAGTCCTTCCATCGATGACGTAGACATGGGGTGTCACGTACCCAGACGTGTAATCCCCCTTGCCGATGTACCCCCCCTGACCTGCAACGATCTCCGGTTCGCCGTCACCGTCCGGATCGCAGATGACGATCCCCAGGATGTCCCTCCCGAGGTTGTCCGATCTCCATTCCTCATCGTGGGTGATCCCGTTGTAGACATAGACGTACCCGGCGAGGTTGCCGATGACGATCTCCATCTCCCCGTCCTCATCGATGTCCCCGACATCGAGACCGTATGCCTTGGGTCCGATGTTCGAACTCTTCCAGAGACGATCATAACCGTGTCCATTGAACTGGAAGATGAAGCAGTATCCCTCCCGGTACCGGTAGCCGTTGGAGGCGATGATCTCGAGGATGCCGTTACTGTCGAGATCAACCACCTGCAGACCTTCGACACATCCCTCGAGGTCCGGGCTCTTCCACTCTAACTCTTTGGTCTCCAGATCGAATATCCGCAAGTACCCCTCTCCCCCCACGTCCCCCAGGGATACGCCACTGCCCACGATCAATTCCTCCTGACCGTCACTATCGACGTCCGCGATGTGAAGCTCCCTCAATCGTGAATCGAACGGTTCGAAGGCATCGTAGTGTTCCGTCGAGTTCCGCTCGAAGAGGAATATCTGGCCCCAGGGCTGATCTGTCTTGAAACCCGTTCCCACGAGAAGTTCGTTCTCTCCGTCACCATCCACATCATGCAGAAGCAGTCCGTGGGCATCCCTGCCCAGTTCCTCGGACTCCCATTCGATCTCTTTAGTAGTACCGTCGATGGACCGAACGATGCCGTCCCCATCCCCGACAATGACCTCAGGTGAACTGTCGTCGTCGAACTGACCTACGGTGAGTCCCCATACCCGGGTGCCGAACTTCGGTGATGTCCAATCCACCGAATAGTCACTATCCTGATACTCAACGGACACAACGTACCCCTCGTACGAACCGAAGATGATCTCCTCCCGTCCGTCCTCATCGATATCCTCGCACAGGATCGAATTGAATCGTCCTATCCCGGACGAGAGGGAGTCTGGATCGACCTCTCCGGTACTGACAGGGATGAATGGAACGGGTAAGAGGATGAGGAGGAACATGAGGAGGAGAGGAAGGAAAGGGTGAGACGTGGAGAGAGAACGGGGGGGAAGGTGGCATGGAAAAAGGAAACGGTGACAATACGGGGTGGCCCAGCCTGAGCGGTTGTGAGGTGCGAGGTGCTGACAATGTGGGATGGAGCAGAGGAAGCGGTGTATGGGAAGGAGAGGAGAGGTGTTCATCTGGATCAACTCCTCCTTCTGCGAATCCTCTTCACCACTGGACGGTAGAGAGCGTAGAGAAAGACTAGGGAGACCGGAACGAGCACCGACAGGGTCTGTGTTCCGGTATCGATCCATCCGTTCCCATCATTCTTCCTTTCCGATCCGAAGCGATACATGATGACGGTGTGGCTCTTTCCCAAACCGGATGCCATGAACCTCCCGTCCGGGGACCATCTGGAACACATGACCATTGCTGTCTGGGCGATCCCGTCCTTCAGAATCCTGAGCGGTGTCCCGGTCCTGCTGTCCCGGACCTTGAGGGTCTGATCGACACCGGATGTGGCTACTAGCTCCTCCCTGGGATGGTACTCCACGGAGCGGACGCAGTTGTTATCGCTCCAGGTCGCGGTGGATGAACCGGAGGATGAATTCCAGACTCTGACCTTGTAGTCCCGGGAACCGGTGATGATGGTCGTATCGTCCGGACTCCAATCGACGTCCAGCACACCGGAAGTGTGACCAGTGAGATTCCTTATCAGCTGGCCTGAGGGGAACGACCAGAGCTTCACCGAGCGATCATCCGAGGCAGTGGCGATCGTGTCGCCCGCATTGGACCATTTCACTCCGAGGACGCCGTCCAGGTGACCTCTGAGGGTGAGCTCGAGCAGACGGGTCTCGAGGTCCCAGATGCGTGTGACGTTCTCACCAGCGTTCTGGGGAATGACCTTGTCCGTTCCCGATCCCGAGGCGAGGTACCGTCCATCGGGGGAGAAATCGAGGCAGAGGATCGAGCCGGTGTGACCGATGAAGGTGTGATCGACCTGCCAGGTTGAGGTGTTCAGGAGGGTGATCCTCAGATCATCACCCGCAAGGGCAAGAGAAGCGCCATCGGGGGAGAACGCGCATGCCCTGAGCGGGGTGGTGTCCTCAGGGGAGAATCCATCGCATCGGGTTCCCCCTGTAGGATCGCCGAGATCGATCTCCTTGATGACGGTCCCGTTGCTCGCGTCGAGGACCGTGCAACTGTTGTCGAAAAAGGTGGCTGCCACCATGGTGCCATCTGGCGACCAGGCCAGCTTCCAGAAGGTCGCTTCATTGTCCTGCCTCGTGAACTCCCAGACCCGTTCGAGTCTCAGCGGATCGAAGTCAGTGCCCTGTCCAGGGATGGTGGAAAGGTTCACAGACATGATGATCGAGGCCATGAGAATGACGGCAAGAAGGGAAACCATGGCCGGGGAAGAGGTATTGGCATTGTTCGGACCCATGGCAATGTAGTGGTGGCGATCAATTCCTCGAATGGTCAGCATCCTCCTTTCGTTGATTTTCAGAATCGTGGACCCTCGTGGACACAATGATGACCGCCAGAACGACATCGATGATGATGAAAAGGGAGAACAGGAAATAAAAGGGGCCCCTCTTTGCTTGCTGATCGTTCACGGTCGCCCCCGACGAATCCTGATCCCCACCTGATCCTGGTTCCAGTATGATCCTGCTGGAGGCCACTCCCGGTCTCATCCCCTGTTTCTCGGCGGTCACCATGATCTCGATGGTCGACCGGGAGCTCACATGCGTGGGCAAGTACCGGACCATGACCCTCCCATCGGGTCCTGTGATGAACCGATCCCCGTCCCCGAGGGCTTCCCCATTCGCCGCTTCCAACGCTCCAGCGGAAAGGGAGACCGTGACGGCTGCATCCCCGACCACGGTCCCGTTCTGATCGATCACGGATATCGTGAGGACCTGGATTTGATCCGAGTTCATCTCGCCCAGTTCCATCTCGATCAGAACATTGAGACCGATGAGCCTGTTGCCAATGCAGTAGATGGAATTGTCACACGATCCGAAGTAGATGGAGCCGTTGTACAGGGCCGGGGAAGAGTACACATATCCCCAGGTTGTGAAGTTCCACAGGATCTCGCCCGAGCCGGCCTCTAGACAGTAGAGATTTCCATCATCGGATCCCACGTAGACGAGTCCCCCTGCAACGAGCGGAGAGGATCCACCCTCGCGGTCATTGATCGAGGTGGACCAGATCATCTCGGTCCTGTTGATGACCCCATCCCCGTTCGGGTCCGAGGCCGGAATACACCACACACGTTCATATGACGTGAAGTACAGGTGCTCCTGGTAATACGAGGGAGTCGAGAAGACGGGAAGGCCAGTGTCAAAGGTCCAGATGACCGAACCATCATTGGGATCGATTGCCAGGAACTCGTGATCCTTGCCGCTTCCTATGTAGATCGTATCGTTCCAGAGACACCCAGAGGAGTAGACCTCTCCGACATCGATCGTCCACACCACCTTCCCCTCCTCGAGATCGACGCATGAGAAGTTCCCGTTGGTGGCACCGATGTACGCCCGATGATTGAGGGGATCGATCAGCGGGGTGGCCCAGATCTCCCAGCCTATCTCGGTTCGCCAGAGGAACTCCCCCTGCATGCTTAGTCTGTAGATGAATCCATCCTGGCACCCGAATAGCAGGGTGTCATTGATAACGTGGGCCGATGACACGATCGGGCCTCCACAGGAATATTTCCAGACCGCGATCGGTTCGGTGATCGCCTCATCGGGTCCGGGGATCTCGAGGCAGTAGAAATTCGCGTCAGATGATCCGAAGTAAAGCCGGCCATCAAGAACGAGAGGGGTCCCCTGGACAGAACCTCCGGTGGTGAACTTCCATTCGACCTCCCCCGATTCCGCATCCGCGGCGTACAGCTTCCCATCGTCCGACCCAATGATCACCGATCCATTGTGGAAAACAGGGGATGACTGCACCTGGTCGGCGGTGTGAACCTCCCATCTTAGATTTCCCTCGGAAGGGATGGGACCATCCGAACTCCCGATATGCGGGACAGATCCTCGCCATTGGTTCCATGGCTCATCCTGCATTCCGGAAGAAGCCCCCGCCTGAATGGACCCTGTTTCAGGATAGCAGAGAATGAGACATAAAATGATGATCCAGACAACCAGACCGAAACAGATTACTCTTTTCATGGAATGTCCGATAGCCGTTTTCATTTCCTATAATCTTTTCCTATCTCCATGGGAGATAAATTTGACGAAGAAAAATCATTTCTCTTCCCTCTACGTCTCTACGAGAGGAATAATCAACTATCATTCGCAGCCTGGTCGGGAAATGAATATCCATGCCAGAGTTTCAGATGATGAGAACATCAGATTGAGCCGCGATTCCTTTGAAGTGTTTGCATCAGGACACGACAGTAGAACCAGCATCCTTGGCTTGGGATAGATCAGACAATCGATGGTAGGAAGTTTGAATGAACGCTTGAGATCAATTGCATTTTTGGGGATCTCCGATGTGATCTCGAGAATGGGATAATGAGTATGGAAATTTACGGACACAGATATGAGGAAATTTCGGTGCGAAATCGTTGAGAACCTTGCTGGTGAAAAATTGGGAGTTGAATGCAGGAAATAGACCCCACTGTTAGGTGGGCCTAAATTTTGTTATTTGGTTAAAATCTCCTACTTTCCTTTCCAGCAAAGGATTTTTCGACTGTCCCAGAGATTTTCATTTGCCGGTATTTTATTACACACCGTCCCGGGAAATATATGAAATTTACCGGTAAATTCCAAATTCGATATTTTGTGTAATATCTCTTCCATTCATTTGCAGCAAAGGGTTTATTGACTTTCCCCGAGATTTTGATTTACCAGTATATCGAAAGGTACCACCCCGTCTCCGGCATCACTCTTTTTCACGGATAGAATAAGAACAACCTTTCAATCTCGTCCGATGGAGGTTATCGATGATTTTGAATTGTGTTCCTTGAGCGAATGCCAATGCTACCAGGGGATGCTGATCGTTCTCAGATCTGTGGGAACATAAACCATACCGTCCAGGACAATATCGTCCACCGTGAAGGTGAACGTCAATGTACCGGGAACAGGGTTCTTCAATGCATCCGAGGCGAGCATGACCTGGCCCTGTCCATCAGTGATCCCGGTATCGATGTCATTCGTCGCATCGCTCCAGTGACCGTACACCGTAGCACCTATCACCGGATTTCCAAAGGCGTCATCAACGGTGACCACTACCTCTGCATGAACGAAGTTGTTCCGACCAGCTTTTCTTACGAAAGACTCGATGCTCAACCCAGTTACATACATTTCATTTGCGGGTGGAGTCTCTTTGATCTCGATTGAGACTGTGGCGATATTGCTGTCGGATGCCCCATCGTTCACGAAGAAGGTGAAACTGTCGAATGCAATGTAATCACCCGGTGTGTAGGTGAGGTCAGGGGCCGTCCCGGTGAGTGTACCATGGCCTGGCTCGCCCATGATGTGGTATGTGAGGTAATCACCATTAGGGTCGCTTCCGGTAAGCATGATGTCCAGCGGGGTGTTGACGAATGTCGTTACCGATTGTGAATCCGCTGTCGGAACCGGAGCATCTGGATCTGGTTCGACGGTAATGGTGACTGTAGCCACATTACTGTCAGCACGGCCATCATTGACCTTGAACATGAAGCTGTCGCTTCCCCAGAAGTCCGGATCGGGAGTGTAGGTTACTATGTTGGGTGCGCTCCAGGTCGTGATCCCGTTAGCCGGTCCTGACACGATGCTGTAAGTCAAGGGGTCTCCATCGGGGTCACTGCCGGTCAGGGTGATTGCCACTGCGACATCCTCATTGGTCGTCACGTCTTGTGGATCGGCGAACGGGGGGTCATTCGACGGTCCTGCTGTATACCGGACGACCACAAACACATGGTCAACGTTCGTATCCTTCCGACCATCATTGTTCTCAACGAACAGTTCCATGGCATTCATCTGATCGAAGTTCGAGATGAAGCCCGTGACATCCCACGAATCGACCCCCTCGCTGTTCTTGCCCGCCCTGAGGGGGGCCGTGATCGTTCCCCATGGTTCAGGTGTATCAGGCCAGCCCGTGCCCACTGTCCACAGGAGGTTCCCGCTTCCGAATCCTCCATCCTCATGGTGCTCCACCGAGATAACCACGGATTCGATATTCGATGCTGAGGGGTCTATGATGTCCGAGAAAGTATACGAAGTGTAGTACCCATTCTCCGAGGTCCATCGAATGTTATCACTTTCTTGGATATAATACGTCACACCGAGGTCTTCCAGCCATCCCTGTGATTTTTCATCATAACCATCCTCAATGCTCAGGGTGACGGTCTCGGGAGGTTTCGGCAACACAGTGACTGAGACCGTATCAGTGTCGGTTGCCCCTGCATTATCCGTTACCGTCAGGGTAACCGTGTAGCTTCCCACATCGAATGGCTCCGCAATGGTAGCCCCAGTCCCGAGAACATCAATTCCTATTGTCCACACAAATAAACCGATGCTCCCGTCCGGATCATAGGAGCCCCCTCCATATAGTGTGACAATTTCATCACCGCTCCCGTCGAAATCGGTCACTTCCTGATCTGAACCCGCATCAGCCTGCGGGGGCATATTCGGATTCACCGTAATCACAACATCGTCGCTGTCGGTGAGATCTTCGGTGTCGGTCACCGCCAGGGTGACCGTGTGCGTCCCTATCCCGAAATCATGCTCGAAGGATTCCGTAGTGCCAATGGACAAACCTCCGATCGTCCAATCGTACGTGAGAGCCCCCCCGTCCGGATCATATGATCCCGAACCATCAAGGAGAACGGTCTCAACCTGGTCATTATCCCAATCGCTCACTGTCTGGTCCACACCGGCATTGGCCACTGGTTGTCCGCTTCCCTGTTGGAAGGCATTATAGACATTCAACCGTCCGCCGGTTACCATCTTTCCCGACAGTTCCAAGAGTGGGTCGACCGTGGTCATGATGGTATCTTTTATCTCGGAATGTGTGATCCCTGGATTCTGAGCCTTCAGGAGAGCCACAACCCCAGAAACATGCGGGGTTGCCATAGAGGTCCCACTGTAATAGCTGTACGAGTTCGACGGCGTTGTGCTTAGGATGGTTACTCCCGGTGCAGCGAGATCGACCGATGTGGCGCCATAGTTCGAGGCCCAGCTTGGCTGGTTCGCAAGGGCATCATACCTGTCGGTGGCTGCCACGGCGATGATGTTTGGATTGGAATAACTGGAGGGATAGTGGGGGTTCAGATCGTTGTTCAGCCCGCTATTCCCCGCAGCGGCCACGAACAGGATTCCGGCTGCATCAGCAGTCGCGATCGCGTTGTAGAGAGATATTGAGTAGCCCCCCCCACCCCAGCTGTTGCTCGTTGCGATGACCTGGACACCATAATCCAGTTTCATCTTGGTAGCATACTGGACCGCAAGGATCGCATCAGACGTAGAACCCGATCCGGCATCACTAAGGAACTTCAATGCCATGATCTTGGCATTCCAGTTGACCCCAGCCACACCGATTCCATTATTGCCAACTGCGGCAATGGTCCCGGAACAATGGGTTCCGTGTCCGTGCCCGTCCATTGGGTTATTGTCATTATTGACAAAATCCCAACCATAGAAGTCATCAATGTATCCATTCCCATCATCGTCGATCCCGTTGCCAGGGTTCTCCCCCGCATTCGTCCACATGTTCGCAGCCAGATCAGGATGATTGTAATCGACCCCGGTATCAATCACCGCGATGACCACATCGCTGTTCCCCGTCTCGATGTCCCAGGCCTCGGGGGCATCGATGTCCGCATCGGGTGTTCCTCCCGATTGACCCGTATTGTGCAGACCCCAGAGATAGTCAAAATAGGGATCATTCGGAATCTTGTCCATGAACATAATGGAGTCCGCCTCTACGAATGCGACCTGCTTGTTCGCCCGGAGTGCTTCGATGGCCCCGGCTGGTACTTTGGCTGCAATGGCCGGGGTGATGTCATACGTGTATTTGATCTCTCCCCGGTACGCCTTTACCAGCTTCTCATCGGGCTGGCCGTTGAAGCCAATGATCACTGGCAATTTGTCCTCGGCTTGGGCATAGGGTACCATGATTCCGACTGCAGTCAGAAGAAGGAGTGAACTAATGAGTATTGTTAGGAGGTTTCTCATGAAAATCGCCTCTGAAAGAAAGTGAATTATGTAGACATATATAGTTATTTGTGGATAGTTCTGCATCCGTATGTGTAAACCAGGGAGATATGTCACCCCCCCACTTCACACCGTAAGTAATTCAT
>CAZTGJ010000009.1:0-22026 GCA_964613025.1 uncultured Thermoplasmata archaeon
AACCACCATAAGGTGAGCAAGAATATCGATACCCCCCCCAAGCATGAGGAATCGAGAACCCCTATTCCCCGCCACCCCCTGCCCCCCCTCCTGATGTTCCGGTTTCAACGGTGTCGTTTTCGGTTTCACAAAAGTATGCTCAATCGGATTGCTCTTTTCGGCTAGTGATTGTGGTGTGTAGTATGGGTCATAGGATGATAACTTCATTCATGGTCCCCGTATTGTTCTTGCTCCAAGATGTGATATTATTTAATGTAATGTATGGAAAGGGTATCAATTTCAAATCATTCGATCCGATTGTGATTAGAATATTTCGAATCGATACCCCCTGCCCCTGGGAAAGACCTCGATCACCCTGATGGTATTATCCTCGACCATGTAAATGATCCGATAGGGTCCGACTCTTACTCTCCATTTCTTTTTATCGAATCCAGCTAGATGTCTGATATGTATGCCGGTTCTTCTTGTGAAAGGATCTTTCCTTAACTCAGTAAGTACAAAACGAATTCTTTCTTGAATTTCCACCGGGAGCTTCCTGAAACGTTTCACGAAAGTGGGCGAGAGATATTGTTTGTACATCACAATTCTTCCAGGGGAATGAATTCTTCTTCCTCAAGGATCTTGTTCCAGCGATCGTTCAACCGCTTCATTGCGGCCTCCTTAATGATCCGTCTGACGATGCGATCATAACTCTCTCCCTTTGAGCCCATGTTCCGGAGCGCTTCCTTCGTTTCTACCGACAATGCAATTGTTGTGTTTGTCATGATATCGTCCATTGGGAGTCGTATAGCCATTATATCACCTATAATACTTATAGTTTTCTTTGGACAGAGTATCAAATTAGGCAGTATTTATTGTTGTTTGAAAATCTTTCTTTTTTGGAGGAGTGGGTGGGGGGGCAAGCAGGAGGGGGAAGGCGTGGAACTGAATACATTGGGAGTGGAGAGGGGAAGGGGAGGGAGACGGTGAAAGAATCTGATGGAAAGGGAGAAGGGAAAAAATTGAAAGGGGATGTATGCTCTCTTTGTTCGATGGCGAAAAATGAACCCTCGAAGAACGCAGGTTCTGTTCGGATAAGACGTGAACGGGAGACCATCGAGGCAATGATTGGGATATACTGCAGGGGGAACCATGGGGCGGGGGGGGAGCTCTGTGATGAATGTACTCAACTTAAGGAGTATGCAAATAAGAGGTTGGATCTCTGCCCGCACGGGGAGGAGAAGCCGACCTGCCTGAAGTGTCCGATCCACTGTTATAGAGCGGAAGAACGGGAGCAGGTCAGAACCGTGATGCGGTATGCTGGTCCGAGGATGCTGCTGTATCATCCGATCATTGCGATTCGGCACATTCTCGATGGGAAAAAAAATGAGAGTTGTATTGGTCTCTGCCATCACCGTTTCTCTGCAAATTAGATCGGCTCGATAGTCAACAAAGAAAGCCTGACCTACAGTTTCTGCTTCCACATCCTTGGATACGAGTCCGTCTCCATAACAACCCGTACAGGTTTAGCAACGATCCCTTTCAACACCTTTCCCATCTCATTTCCATTCAGTGCCGCTTTAGCCACAGCCACCAGTTCCCCATTGGATGTTTTCAATGCAACCAGATCGCCACGGACGATCCCACTATCAAATTCCAATAGGCCGGGTCGGGCAAGGGGGGCGCCGTGGCACACAGCATCTACCGCACCGATCCTCATCACTAAAACGGGAAGATGATCCACCATCCGTTCAACCGGCATGATGATTTCCCGAAGCAGTTTTTCCCCCTCATCATCGCACCCATCATCATTATTATTATTATTATTATTATTATTATTTTTAGCATTATTCTTGTAAAACACCAGGGCATCCTTCAGATCCTGAAGTGTCCTGCTATCCTTCTCATAGAACTGTCCCGACCTGCTCCGCCTTAGATCTGCCATCCTGCCTTCATTTCCAAGACGAAGACCGATATCCACACAGAGATTCCTGATGTAGGTCCCGGATTCCACATTCGTTCTGAAAAGTGCCGACGTACCATCAAACTCCAGGAGCTCAAGATCATAGACCCTTCGTATCCGAAGTTCCCGTTTCACCGCTGCCTGGAGAGGAGGGATCTGATAGATCTCCCCCACAAACTCTGCCATAACCTCACGGAGGGCATCCTCGGATACCTTCCTTTTTAGCTCCAGCACCCCAACGTATTCCTTCCCACCAAGGAGGAGCACTTTCAGGAGTTTGGTTGCGTTCCCAAGAGCAACCGGCAGTACACCGGTCACACCGGGGTCAAGTGTTCCGGCATGGCCGGTCTTCTTCACTCCCACGATGTCCTTGAGCCACGAAACCACCTGGTGGCTTGTTGGTCCTGAAGGTTTATCGAGATTGATGACCCCGTTTGACAGCAGCCGTTCTATCGGGACTTCGGAGGGTCCGTCGGTAATGCGGTTCTCCTCCTCATCGATGATCACCCGCTTTCCTTTCACGGGAAACCAGGGTCCGCTCACAGCATTGTCATCGTTTTGGGTCATATCATCACAACTTATTCATAATATAGAACGTATATCATTTCCTCATTTATTCTTTCATTGACAGGGTGACGAGAATGATCCTGACGATCTGATCCGGCAGATACTCTCCGGAATTAATGACTACTGAATAATGATCGAAATCCTCGTAATCAATACCATAATATTCCATATAGCGGGCTCGCTCTGAGCGTTCCCGTTCCTTTGTTTCTTGGGTTTGTTTCTCCTGGCCGCCCCCCTCACGCACGTGTATACGCTGCGCCCTAACATCCAGAGATGCATGGAGCCATACCCTAAGGGATTCGATCCCATGAGCATCGGCATTGGCACCGGCAAGCCTGCTCTCCAAGATGATGTTTCCATTTCTCATGATCTCGATGAGCCGTTTGTCGAGTTCCCTGTCGACCTCGGCATTCTCCTCGGCATGGGTCCCGAACTGGCTCAGGCTCATCCCTTTTTCACTTGCCAGCTCCCGGAATATCTTCCCTCCATTGGTCCAGGGAACCCCCAGTTCTGCAGATAGAAGTTCGGCTGTCGTTGTGGTTCCACTTCCGGGAAGCCCACCGATAGTTATCACGATTTTCTCTCTGCCCCCTTCCTCTCCGGCGATCTTTTCTTTCATGTGCGTAGCTCCGATATCCTCCTCATTTTCATTCTTCTCTCATCCACTGCGGACCGCATCCATATGGTTGATCCGTTTTCGGAGCGAGGGCTCTGTGGCGATATCATGACGAACAAATATGGCTTCCCCGGAGACATGCTCCAGTGCCTTTTCCGCCATCTCCTCGGCCTGAGCGATATCATCTCCGAATCCCACGATTCCCACTGATCGTGAAGATGTGGTTAAGATCCCCTCTTCGGTCTCGTTCACCGAGGAGTAATAATATCGTGCGCCTAGTTTCCGTATTGCCTCTTCATTGACCGTGATCGGCTTTCCCGCCACAGACTTCACTCCGTATCCCTCCGGCACCACATACTTGCACACCGTAGCTTTTGACTCGAACCCAACGCTAGCATGATCCAGATTACCTTTTGCAATATCCATACAGATATCAGCAAAATTTCCCTGGAGCAGAGGGAGGATATTCATTGCTTCAGGGTCTCCGAAGCGTGCATTGAACTCCACGACCTTCGGCCCCTCTTTTGTGATAACGAATTGGCCGTACAGGATTCCATGGTAGGGAATTCCTTCTCCCCGCATTGCATCGATGGTGGACTGCATGGTTTCCACGGCAGCCCTGTAGTCCTCCTGTGTAAGAAATGGAAGGAGTCTGTCCGGCTGGGAGTAGGAGCCCATACCTCCGGTGATCGGTCCGTGATCGCCCTCGTAGGCATGTGGATGATCCTGGGCAGCGGGTGTGGGAATGACAATATTTCCGTCGCAGAAGCCCTGGATCGTGACCTCCTCCCCGATGAGCCGTTCCTCGATGACCACCTTGTCGGCACCCCCGATCTTTCTCTCCAGAACCTCTTTGGCATAGCCGATTGCATCATCGACATCCTTGAGCTGTTCCGTATCCCCCATGACCCTGACACCCTTTCCCCCGGTGAGACCCACCGGTTTCACGGCAACCTCGCCGCACTCTTCAATGAACGCTCTCATTCCTTCGACCGAATCGAAGACCATGTGCTTTGCCCTTCCCCGTATCTTGTGCCTTTCCATGAGAGCCCGCATGAAGATCTTCGAGGTTTCTATGCGTGCAGCTGCCTTATTTGGTCCCGCAGCAGGAATGCCCGCCTCTCCAAGC
This sequence comes from uncultured Thermoplasmata archaeon, assembly GCA_964613025.1. Classification (GTDB taxonomy): domain Archaea; phylum Thermoplasmatota; class DAOVMN01; order DAOVMN01; family DAOVMN01; genus CAZTGJ01. The sequence continues at coordinate 4,255 of CAZTGJ010000009.1, forward strand.
ACGTTCACGATCCCTGCCTCCAGAGCGCTTTCCGGACCGATGACCGCAAGATCGATACCCTTCTCCACGGCAAAGTCCCTCACTCTTTCCACATCGGTTTCAGGATGGAGCAGGAAATCAGCAGAAAGCTTTGCGATCCCAGGATTTCTGTTCTTCATCACCGAGTAGATCTCTCCGTTCCGGGAGAGCGTTTCAGCAATGACATGCTCTCTTGCGCCACCCCCCACCACCAGGATCCTCAGATTTATCCCTCCTTCCGCATCAGTGCCTTTTTCACCTTTTCCACAATAGCATCAGCCGTAAGACCGTATTTTTCCATGAGCTCCTCAGATTCTCCAGATTCGCCAAACACATCGGGAATTGCCACCATTTCCTGTATTGCAGGTGATTCCTGAACAAGGACGCTGGCCACTGCAGAACCCAATCCACCTATGATGGAATGCTCCTCGGCTGTGACGATCGCTCCCGTCTCCCTGGCGCACCGGACTATAAGTTCTCTGTCAATGGGTTTCACACTGGACATGTTCACCACCCGGGCAGAGATCCCATCATTCTGGAGCTCTTTGGCGGCATCGATCGCCTTGTCCAGCATCAAGCCTATGGCCATGATCGTCACATCATTTCCATCCACCATAATGTTTCCCTTTCCGGGAATAAACACGAAGTCGTCGGAAAAGAACACTGGTCCTTTTGTTCTGGGCAGACGGATATAGAATGGCCCCGCATGGTCGACCACATACCGAATGACCCTATCGGTTTCCACGGCATCCGCTGGAATGATGACCTTCATGTTCGGCAATGAACGCATAAGCGAGATGTCCTCCAGCATCTGATGGGATGCGCCGTCTCCACCTACGGTAATTCCGCCGTGAGTGGCAACGATGGTGACATCCATCCTTGGATAGGCAATGGACTGGCGTATCTGATCGTACACCCTCCCGGTTGCAAATACCGCGAAGGTCGAGGCGAACACCTTCTTTCCGGCGGTAGCAAGACCTGCAGCCGCAGCCATCATATTCTGTTCTGCTACCCCCATGTTGAAGAACCGTTCCGGGAATTCCTTGGCAAAGACCGAGGTCTTGGTTGATGAAGAGAGGTCCGCATTCATGGCAACGATCCTGTGATCCGATCTTCCCAACTCCATGAGCACGCTCCCGAAGGTTTCCCGAGCACTGGCCATGATCTTCAACAGCTCACCTCCTGTTCTCGCAGTTCCCTGAGAGCGATCTCATACTGCTCTTTGTTCGGTGCCTTCCCATGGAAATTCAATGACCCCTCCATGAACGACACTCCCTTTCCCTTAATTGTATGTGATATAATGATCGAGGGACGGCCCTCATTCTTCTTTGCTTCGTTCACCGCCCTGATGATCTCTGAGATATCGTGACCGTTGATGGAGATGACATTCCAGCCAAATCCCTCCCATTTTTCTTTCACCGGGGCCACCGACATGACCTGAGCGGTTTTCCCGTCTATCTGAAGACGGTTCCTGTCGAGGAATGCCACAATATGATCGAGTTTATAGTGACTGCCGCTCATCGCCGCCTCCCAAATGCTTCCCTCCTCGATCTCCCCGTCCCCCATTATCACGTAGATGTAATGATCTTTGCGATCCAGCTTTCCTCCCAGCGCCATTCCAATGGCAGCGGAGAGTCCCTGACCAAGTGAACCGGTCGACATGTCAATGCCCGGAAGATGGCGCATGGACGGGTGCCCCTGGAGCCGGGTACCGAGCTTTCGAAGTGTTTTTAGTTCCTCCACCGGAAAATACCCCGCCTCCGCAAGTGCGGCATAGAGCGCGGGAGCACCATGTCCTTTGCTGAGAACAAACCTGTCCCTGTCCGGCCAATCGGGGTTCTCGGGATCATGACGCATGATATGGAAATACAGTGTGGCCAAAATGTCGGTTGCCGAAAGGGATCCCCCTGGATGGCCCGAACAAGCTTCATAGGTCATTTCGATTACATGCTGTCGAATGAGGTTTGCTTTTTGCTCGAGCATTTGGACTGTTTTGTTGAAATCTTCGTCATACGATTTTTGAGAGCCTGACACGTCCGGTTCCTCCCGATTTGAAGCCATCCGATTCTGGGATATAATTCTTTTCCCGACAATCCGAAAACAGATTGGATGCAATACAATTTTGAATGTTCATGCCCCGGACATCTCCAGAGAATTCAAGAGCTTCGATGGGTTCAGACTTCGAACGAGGTGCCAGACCATTCCTTGAGAATTGAGGTGCCCGGATAGGATCAGACTTCGAACGAGGATACCCAACCATCCCTTGAGAATTCATCTGCTGCGATGCAATCAGATTTCGAACGGGGATGCTTCAACCACCCCCTTAGAAATCGGGTGAAATCCTTTTCCAAACACTATGTGTTAAAGTCGAAATTAATATATATGGTTAAGGAATGCTCACGCCTCCGGAGGTTGCACTGTGGCGGAGCTCGATATTAGGTCTCATACCCTCGTTCCTGAACATATTTTGCTTACTGATGAAGAAAGACAATCAGTAATGGAAAAGTACCAGATTTCGATCGATAATCTCCCCAAGATACTGATCACGGATCCTGCGATCCAATATCTTGGAACAGAGGAGAGACAGATAGCACCAGGTGATGTGGTCAAGATCACCAGAAAGAGTGCCACAGCCGGCTTTGCCATTGCATACAGGGTTGTAGTCCAGCGCTAAAACTCGACCAATTTTTCAGCGGAGGGTTAATTCTGAGGGAAATAGTAGATTCTTTCTTCCAATTTAAAAGTACGGTAAACCACCATATCGCCTCATTCGACGACCTAATCCCACACCCGGACAATCCACGAAGCAGAATGCAGAGGATCGTGTCCAACATGAAGGTGGGGGATGAGGAAACTCCAAGGGGTTACATCAGACTCGACATTGATCGTGGTGAGAAGGGGATGTTCGTGAAACTCGGCAGGATCGAGGTGGGTCATCCTATTGTGAAAGAGGCAAATGGCTCTACCCACAAGATCACTCCCATGGAGGCCCGGATCAGGAACATATCGTACACTGCCCCTGTCTTCCAGCAGTTCACCCTTGTGGAGGACGGGATCGAGGATGAACCCGAACGGGTCATGATCGGGTATCTTCCCATTATGGTGGGGTCGAAGCTTTGCAACATCCATCCGGATCACATCGAGGGTGGGAAAAAGCTCACTCATGAGGAATATCTCGATTCTCTTACTAAGCATCAGGAGGATCCCAACGATCCCGGTGGCTATTTCATTTCCAACGGAACAGAGCGCGTGCTCGTTTCCTTGGAGGATCTTGCCCCCAACCGTGTCCTTGTGAACATCACCGAGCGGTATTCCAGAAAGACCCAGGTTGCCACGATATTTTCCGAGAAGCAGGGTTATCGTGCGCTTACCCAGGTGGAGAAACGGAAGGATGGCATTCTTATGGTATCCCTTCCCACCATGGCCGGATCAGTTCCCCTTGTCATCCTCATGAAAGCACTGGGGATCGAGGACGATACCGACATCTACGAGGCCATTCACAGCGATGAGAAAATGAATACTCTCCTCAAGGCGAACATCGAGTACGCCGTGATCGGTGACAAGGAGATGCAGGTCACCACCACCGAAGAGGCCAACATCTATCTCGAGAAAAAGATCGCAGTTGGGCAGGCCAGGGAATTCAGGCGCAAGAAAGTTGATTCCGTGCTTGATAACTCACTCCTCCCCCATCTTGGCGACGACCGGAACGATCGGTTCAAAAAAGCAATTTTCCTGGGGCGTATCGGACGGGCCGTTCTCGAGCTCTCACTGGGGCTCAGAGTGCAGGATGATAAGGATCATTATGCCAACAAACGTCTGAACCTTGCAGGAAATCTTGTCGGGGAACTCTTCAGACTGTCATTCGCCTCGTTGATCAAGGATCTCAAATATCAGATCGAAAGAGCGGTGGCCAGAAAGAAAGAGATCAGAATTTCCTCAGCCATCAGACCCGATGTGTTCACTCAGAGGATCGCCCACGCTATGGCCACAGGGAACTGGGTCGGCGGAAGGACCGGTGTTTCTCAGCTCCTGGACCGCACATCGAATCTCAGCACACTCAGTCATCTTCGGAGGGTCATATCACCCCTTGCACGAACCCAGCCCCATTTCGAGGCCAGGGATCTTCATCCCACACAGTGGGGCCGACTCTGTCCGAACGAAACACCCGAAGGTCAGAACTGTGGTCTCGTGAAGAATCTTGCCCTCATCGTGGATGTGTCGGAAGGGTTCGATGAGACCGAGCTCTACAATGAAGAAAAGCGCACCGGACTTCTCTTTGACCTGGGCGTGAGACCCGTGGAAAAAGGAAAGTTCGTTGCAGACAAGATCAAGATCTACGTGAATGGTGATCTCGTCGGAGTACACGACAAGCCGGAGAACCTGGTAGAGGATTTCAAACGGCGGAGGAGACAGGGAATGCTCTCCCATGAGGTGAATATCCGGTGGGACAATGACCCAAGAAAACCCCACGTCTCGGATGTCGTAATCAACAGCGACAGCGGGAGGATCAGGAGACCTCTTCTGGTGATCGAGGACGGCAAACTCAAGCTTACCGAGAAGGACAAGGAAGCGGTTCTCGCCGGTAAACTCAGTTGGGAGGACCTCCTCCAGAGCGGGTTCATCGAATACCTCGATGCAGATGAGGAGGAGAATGCCCTCATTGCCGTATTTGACGATGACATCACCCCGGACCACACTCACAAGGAGATCGACCCCATGTCCATACTGGGGATCGCATCCAACATCGTTCCCTACCCGGAACACAATTCTTCACCACGTATCACTATGGGTGCAGGAATGGGAAAGCAGTCGCTTGGATTCAGCGCTGCAAACTACAGAATCCGTCCGGATACCAGGGGCCATCTGCTTCATTATCCGGAAAAGCCCATGGTCATGACACACCCCATGAACTACGTCAATTTCGCTCGGAGACCAGCCGGGCAGAACTTCGTAGTCGCGGTGATCTCACTTCATGGATACAATATGGAAGATGCTCTTATATTCAACAGGGCATCAATCAATCGCGGTCTCGGCCGTTCTTCCTTCTTCAGGACCTACTCCGCTGAGGAGAGGAAGTATCCCGGGGGACAGGAGGACAAGTTCGAGATCCCACCACCGGATGTTCGTGGCGCCAGGGCAGAGGAGGCCTATGTCCATCTTGGGGACGACGGACTCATTTCACCGGAATCGACGGTTACCGGTGGCGAGGTTCTTATTGGAAAGACATCACCTCCAAGATTCCTGAGCGAAAGCCCGGACCTGCTGAGCCCCCAGAAGCGGGGTGAGACCTCTATCACTGTTCGGAGAGGAGAAGCAGGTTTCGTCGATTCCGTATACATCACCGAGTCGGAGAACGGTTCCCGCCTCGTGAAGATCCGGGTCCGCGATCAGCGTGTACCCGAGCTCGGGGACAAATTCGCATCCCGGCACGGGCAGAAAGGGGTCATCGGCCTCATTCTCGAACCGGAGGACCTTCCTTTTACCGGTGATGGTCTCGTACCCGATCTCATCATCAACCCCCACGCCATTCCTTCCCGAATGACCGTCGCCCACGTTCTCGAAATGCTTGGAGGCATCGTAGGCAGCATGGAAGGCAGGATCATTGATGGTACCGCATTCAGCGGTGAGACCGAGGAGGAACTCAGGAAAGCCCTGGTGAACAACGGCTTCAAGCATAACGGAAAGCATGTCATGTACGAGGGTCAGTCGGGCAAGATGATCGAGGCAAACATTTTCATGGGTGCAATTTTCTACCAGAAGCTCCATCACATGGTTTCCGGAAAGATCCATGCACGGTCCCGCGGACCGGTGCAGATCCTGACGCGCCAGCCCACCGAGGGTCGTGCAAGGCAGGGAGGTCTGAGGTTCGGTGAGATGGAGAGGGACTGTCTCATTGCTCATGGTGCTTCAATGGTCATCAAGGACAGGCTTCTAGATGAATCCGATGCAACCACCATCTATGTGTGTGGGAACTACAAATGCGGACATGTAGGATTCGTGGACCGCAGAGGCGTGGCCCGATGCCCGGTCTGCGGGCGCTCCAATGCCCATCCGGTGCACACCAGTTACGCATTCAAGCTCATGACCGACGAACTGAAATCGATGGGTATTGTACCCAGAATTATGCTGGAGGAATTCTCATGATCACCGGTACGCCCAAGCGCATGAACGGGATACGATTCACGCTTGCCTCACCCAGCGAGGTGCGCAAGATGTCCGCCACGAAGATCATCACCGCCGATACCTACAACGACGACGGATTCCCCATCGACATGGGTCTGATGGACACCCGTCTCGGGGTCATCGAACCCGGTCTGAAATGCAAGACCTGCGGGAAGAAGGTGGACGAATGCCCGGGTCACTTCGGACACATCGAGATCGCAATGCCCGTGATCCATGTGGGATATACCAAACAGATCAAAGCTCTCCTCAGAGCTACCTGTAACCGCTGCCACCGCATCCTGCTTCCCCTGCAGAAGATCAATGAAGTAAAGGGAGAGCTCAAGGAATTCAAAAGCAGTGGCAAGGATTCTTCGGATATGCAGATCATTTGGGACAAGACATCCAAAGAGTCCGCCGGCAGCAGCATCTGTCCTCACTGCGGTGAGGAACAGGAAAAGGTCGATCTTGAGAAACCCACAACCTTCAGGATCGGCAACCACAAATTAACCCCAAAGGAAGTTCGCGAATGGTTGGAGGGAATTCCCCATGGCGATCTCATTCCCCTTGGATGGGATCCACGGGCGGCACGTCCGGAATGGACTATCCTGACGGTCCTCGCAGTTCCACCTGTCACTGTTCGGCCATCCATTACTCTGGACACCGGTGAGCGGTCAGAGGATGATCTTACCCATAAACTCGTGGATATCCTCAGGATCAATCGCAGGCTTCAGGAAAACAGGGATGCGGGAGCACCCCAGCTCATCATCGAGGATCTTTGGGACCTGCTCCAATATCATGTAACCACATACCACGATAACCAGACCTCCGGGATCCCACCGGCCCGCCACAGAAGCGGCAGGCCGCTCAAGACACTGGCACAGCGTCTCAAGGGAAAGGAAGGCAGGTTCCGTTCCAATCTGTCCGGGAAGCGGGTGAATTTCTCGGCCCGTACCGTTATCTCACCGGATCCGTTCCTCTCCCTCAACGAGGTGGGAGTCCCGATCCATGCGGCACGGGAACTCACCGTACCCATCAGGGTTACGCGCTTCAACATTGAGGATATGAAACAGATCATCCTCAAACGCCCGGATCCCGACATGAACAATGTGGATGCTTATGAACCCTGTGTAAACTATATCATCAGGCCCGACGGAAGAAGGGTGAAGATCACAGAAAAGAATGCCGAGGAATGGAGTGAGAAACTTGATATCGGCTTCAAGGTCGAGCGTCAGCTTATGGACAGCGATATTGTTCTGTTCAACAGGCAGCCCTCGCTACACAGGATGTCCATGATGGCCCATGAAGTAAGGATCATGCCGGGAAAGACCTTCAGGTTCAATCTCTCTGCATGTCCACCCTACAATGCTGATTTCGACGGAGACGAGATGAACCTTCATGTCCTTCAGGGTGAAGAGGCAAGAGGGGAGGCACGGATTCTTATCCGCGTTCAGGAGCATATCCTTTCCCCGAGGTTCGGCGGTCCGGTCATGGGAGGGATCCATGATCACATCTCCGGCCTGTTCCTGCTCACGTACAGGGATCGGCGATTCAGCCTTGAGGCAATGCTGAGGATCATTTCACGTCTTGGTCGCTTCGAGGAAATTCCGGAACCCACTATTGATGAGAACAAGAACGAGTACTGGACCGGAAAGCAGCTCTTCTCATATATCATTCCGGATAATCTCACTATGGAATACAAGGCATCCATCTGCGAGATGTGCAAGGTGTGCAAGAAGGAACAGTGTGAATACGATGCATATGTGGTCGTCAGGGATGGCCAATTGATCGTTGGGACCATTGACGGTAAAACCGCCAGCGCTTTCAAGGGAAATATGCTTTCCAAGATCATCCGGGATTACGGTCTCGATCGCGCACGACAGTTCATCGATGATCTCGGACATCTGGCGATCGCAGCTATCTCGAACATCGGTTTCACTACAGGTATCGATGACGAGGATATCCCCGAGGATGCGAAGCGTGAGATAGAAGCCCGTCTCGAGCAGGCGGAGAATGATGTCGACAAGGTGGTCGAGAAGTTCAATAAGAACCAGCTCGACCCCATTCCCGGAAGGACGGTTAAGGAGACACTCGAGGTTACGGTCATGCGCTATCTTGGCGAGGCCAGGGATGATGCAGGCAAGATCGCAGGACGACATCTCGGTATGAATAATTCTGCGGTTATCATGGCCCGATCCGGAGCGCGGGGTTCTATGCTCAACTTGTCACAGATGGCCGGAACTATTGGCCAGCAGGCGGTAAGAGGTGAACGGATCCAGAGAGGATATGCCTATCGTACCCTCCCCCACTTCAAGCAGGGGGATCTTGGGGCCGACTCACGTGGTTTCGTGAAATCATCTTACAAGAGCGGTCTTTCCCCTACCGAATATTTCTTCCACAGTATGGGAGGGCGAGAGGGGTTGGTGGATACGGCAGTGAGGACATCCCGATCTGGCTACATGCAACGACGTCTCATCAACGCACTGGAGGATCTGAAGGTGGATTACGACGGCACCGTCCGAAACACATCCGGTGATATCATTCAGTTCAGTTATGGGGAGGATGGAATTGATCCTACTCGAAGTATCGGTTCCAAGAGTCTTGATATCGAAAATATCATAACCGAAGTGAGGAGGGGAGAATAATGGCGAAGAAGGATACCATCAGCGCACTTATCAAGCGTGGCATCTCCGAGGAGATCGCCGAAAAGATAAGTGGATCGGTTGTGGATTTCAAGACCCTCAACACACTTTTCACCAATGAAATTATGAACATGTGCAAGCTTTCCAAGGACGAAGCGAAGCTTGTATATCGTTCTCTTCACCCGAAACCGGCGAGCCAGCAGGGTTCCCGTGTCGGCTTCATCATCAGAATGGAAAAGGAAGAACTCGACAGCTATCTTGAGTTCCTGAAAACCCATCACAAGTCTTTGTTAACCTTGGAATTTCCCATAGGCGAGGAAGCAACAACACCTCCGATATCATTCTATCTTCTGGTGGATGGCGGTGTGGATTACTTCGGAACTGTCTCTCGGGTCTATCAGGACCCTGAGGAAATGAAGAAGGTTCTCGTCAAGGAAGGGGGATTCATACCTGCCGGGGTCAAGGAGAAGGAAGCAGTAACCTATCTGAGGCTCACACGGATATTCCCCATGCTTCGGACCTGGAAACTCGAGGAATTTAAAGATCCCGAAGGAAATCCTCTCCCGGAATTCGAAAATTATACGTTGATTAAGGACGAGATCGACCTGGAGGCAGAGCATTCGAGGCTCGAAGAAGAGATAGAACAGGCTCTGAAGCTGTTCCGTTCAATCAAGGGTATTGGTCCATCCAAGGCAGAAGCACTCTATGACAACGGTTTTTCATCACTACCCGAACTTCTCACCGCATCCAAAGAAGATCTCAGGGCCAGTGGGATCGGTAATCCCGAGACATTTAAAAAGAATGTCGAGAGGCTCATGAAAGATATCGATGAAGCTCAGGTGGAGCAAGGTGTCCAGACCTTCAGGCCCAGTCTCTTTTCGGATACTGCCCATGAGATCGCGGGTACACTTTCCAAGAGTCTCAAGATTGAGCTCAGTCCGATCCGAATGGACAGAGTTATAGAGGGTTTTGATTCCAGGGAACTGGATTCGGTGAAGTTAAAAGATGAAATGAAAGCCATTCTGAAAAAGGAATTCGAATCCCAGAAACTCGAGGCCAAGCTCAGGAAGATCGGAGGGAAGAAGGAAATGTTTTTCCCCTCCAGCATCTGGGTGGATCTGGCCGATCATCTTCTCAAGGAAAATATGAAGGAGAAGGAGATCAAGCGAGTTCTGGATAAGGCATATGAGAAATTCCAGAAGCGGCGAATCGATCCCACCGAGGCAAGCGGTATTATTGCGGCCCAATCAATAGGAGAACCGGGTACGCAGATGACCATGAGGACCTTCCACTATGCCGGTGTGGCCGAGATGAACGTTACCCTTGGTCTTCCCCGTCTCATTGAGATCGTCGATGCCAGAGAAACTCCCAAGACCCCTGTTATGGTGATCCATCTGGAGCCTGAATTCCGTTCAAGCAGGGAGTCCGCAAAGGAGATCGCTTCCATGATCGAAACAACGAAGCTCATGGATGTATCGGAGATCGTGGGTAGGGAAGATCTGAGGATCGAGGTTCGCATGGATCCCGAAATACTGGAACGGCACATGATAACACGTGAGATCATCATCCAGAAAGTACGGAATAAGCTCATGAGCAAAGAGGACCTCGAGGACGGTGGGGAGAGTATCTTCATCACCTTGAAAGAACCGACCAACAAGGCTCTTCTGGAGAGGATGAATGTCTTCGCTAACCTTGTGATCAAGGGAGTACCCGGTATCGAACGTGCACTCATTCGTAAGGATCAGGAAGGCTATGTCATTTACACTGAAGGATCAAACATCGGTGAGGTCATGCACCTCGAGGGCGTCGATCAGCGCAGGATCGCTACCAACAACGTTACTGAGATCGCACATACCCTTGGAATTGAAGCTGCAAGAACATCCATCATTGCCGAGGCCAATCATGTTCTGTCGGAACAGGGTCTCAACGTGGATCTTCGTCACCTCATGCTTGTGGCAGACGTCATGACCAGCGGTGGTCGCGTGGAAGCTATCGGAAGACACGGGATCTCCGGACGGAAGGTAAGTGTGCTGGCTAGAGCAGCATTCGAGATCACCACCAACATCATGCTCAGGTCCGCAATTACCGGTGAAGTGGATTATCTGAACGGAGTGGCCGAGAACATTATCGTCGGTAACCCGGTTGCACTTGGGACTGGAGCGGTTGAAGTTGTCTTCGACCCATCCAAACTTGCCCAGATCGACATGGAATGTGTGGAAGCCGCCACCGCTTCCCTTACCCCTCCCCGTGAGGATGCTGGAGCTTGTCTCATAGAGGCGCCTAAAGAGGAAAGCGGTGAGGTAACTGAGGGATCTGGATCGTCGGAGGCCAAGGATAAGAAGGAAGCCGGGGATACCAAAGACACAAAGGCTACCAAGGTCACAACCACCAAAGACACTAAGGATGCCAAGACCACAAAGGCCACCAAGGATACTAAGGATGCAAAGGCCACCACGGGTACTAAGGATGCAAAGGCCACTAAGGATACTAAGGATGCAAAGGCCACCACGGGTACTAAGGATACCAAGTCAGCCAAGGTAAAAAAGAGCACGAAGAAAGCGAAAGATGCGGATGAAACCCATGAGGGTGAAGCATCCAAGGATACCAAGGCCACAAAGGATGAGTAGAATTTAGATAGATACGTGAAAATTTGTGAATTAATAATTACATTATAAAATCGTTTGGAGGAAAGATTATGGATATCAACAGAGCATTGAAAATGGCAGTCAACACAGGAAAGGTTCATTTCGGGATCAACCAGGCAGTGAAATCCGCCAAGTCCGGAGATGCCAAGCTCTTCATTCGCTCATCCAACTTCCCGGAAGAGGAGGAAGCGACCATCAGTGAATTTTCGGTCCCCAGCTACAACTACTCGGGAAACAACTTCGAGCTCGGAGCGGTCTGTGGAAAACCCTTTTCCATCGCAATTCTCTCGGTAATAGAGCCAGGGGAATCGGATATCATGGATCTGGTGAGCCCTGAGGATTGAGACCGATAGGTATTCATACAAGAATCGACAATCCCGCCCTGTTCTTTGGGATGCCAGCTTTGGAATAACAGTTTGGGATGCTAGATTTCAGGGCAAGAACTCTTACAGGAACCCATTAAACAACCCCTTGCTTTATGCTTGGCTGAAATCCAAAGGTTGCAACCACCGGTGGAAATATGTCGAAAATTATGCTGACCAATGAGACCCTGAGATTCATATCCACTTTTGAAGGCACTACCAAGGTTCAGGTGAAAGATTGTGTGGTGCTGGAGGATAGAATCATCTTTGTTGTTGACGATCTCAGAAAGGCATTGGGCAAGGAAATGTCCAATGTGAGAAGGCTCAAGGAAACCCTTGGAAAGAATGTTGATGTCATCGGTTTTTCATCAACTCCTGAGAAATTCGTAAAAAATATTTTCCATAACTATAGGGTCAAAGAAGTCAATATTGAAGATATGAACGGGGTTCCCACGGCAATGGTGGATATCGAACCGGGTGACAAGGGAAGGGCAATTGGCAAGAATCGGCGAAATCTGAATGTGGCCGAAGAGATACTGTCCCATCATTTCCCGGTGAAAAAGATATTTATCAATTAGTGATGATTACCGTGATCGCATCAGGATATAATGCTGCATCCTATTTGATCCAAGCTGACCACATCACAGATATTTCCATTATCTTTTTCAGATGGTTATCAAATAGAATCATTTTGCCTGAGGTTCTTTTTCCTTCACTTCTTCCCGGTTCTTAATTTTCGGACTTTTTCGATTCATCAGTACCAATCCTGCAATCAAAGCAATAACGCATGATGCAGCCAGGGTAAGGTAAAGCGCTCCCCGGAGTCCCTCGGAATCATCTGATTCTTCAAAGATCAAAGTAATGGTGGTTACATCAGAGTATCGAGCACCGTCATACGATCTGAAGATCAATGGATAGGCTCCATTGTGCTTCGGCTCCCACAGAATCGACCATGATTCCGTTCCATCAGCAATGATCCACTCACCTCCCTCAGCTCTGTATTCAACTCTCTCGACACCATGGTCATCGGAAGCTGTTCCGGTAATCCGGATCTTATTTTTTCCTTTCACTTTCTGCCCATCGCTGTGTGTTGTTATTCGTATTTCGGGCTGTTGATTCACTAGTATCGTTAACTCTCTGGTGATCGGATCACTCCAGCACCCGGATGTTCTCTTTACCTGAAGCGAAATGATATGGTTCCCGACTTTGAGATTTTTTAAGTTCGTGCTTGCTTCGGAACCGTTCGACAGCACTCCCTGAAGGTCGCTTGTCCAGCGATACAGCTCAATGTCAACCTCTGATCCCGCTACGAAAGTAATTGATTCACCTTCCCAGGCTGTTTCAGGCAAAATGGATACGATCTCAGAGCCAGGGCACCCGAGGACCACCAGTAACTCACTAACCGGGTCACTCCAGAATCCCAGTGCATCCTGCACACGGAGTGTGATCGTATGGCTTCCTGGTGATAGGCCCCCGATGCGCACATCCTGTTCCGAACTGTTACTCAGAATGCCGTCAATTGATGAAGCCCATTCATACACAGGGATATCCCCATCGTCTGTTCCAGTTCCGATGAAGCGAACAGATTCCCCGGGGAGGGCGGTTGTTGGGGATACTCCCAACACTTTTGCAGTGGGTCGTTGGTTCACAATAAGGCTGTTATAGTGAACCGGTTCACTCCACATACCGTCCCAATCAAGGACGTGGAAGGTGATCGTATGAATGCCAAAGACAATGTCATTCCGAATAAAATTGGGCTCGGTTCCGTTATGCAGCTCCCCTTGCACATCTGATCGCCAGACATAAGCACGGATATTCCCATCGTCAATGGCACTCCCGTTGAAAGATACATTGATCCCCACTGGTTCATCCACAAGATAATCAGGTGTGATGGAATCGATGAATGCGACCGGACGGTCGGAGATGATAACATTCCAGTAGTGATCCCATGAACTCCAGATCCCATTTCCATTTCTTACCATGAGTGAGATCATATGCCAGCCGCTGCTCAGGTTTGTTTCGATTATTATTGGAGATGTTCCATTGTAAAATATACCGGATATGCTGCTTCTCCATTGGTATAGAACTCCGTCTTCCTCCCCGGTTTTCTCTCCCTCCGCCGCTCCCTCGAACTGGATCTCTTCCCCAGGTTCGAAAGGCCCCTTCGTGATATTGACGATCAATGCCTCCGGGTAATCATACACTACAAGTTCTCTCCTGGCAGGCTCCGACCAGATATAATACCGGTCCATCACCCGAAGAGTTATCACATGCGTACCGTACGGGAGAGATGAAAAATAGAATGAACTGGCAGTCCCATTATACAATTCTCCTATTCCTTCAGTGCTCCAGACATATCGAAGGATGGTGCCATCATCAATTGCGGTTCCAACGAAGTTTATGTAATCGTCTTCAAAAGCGGGATCAGGGTTGATTGAGACGATTGATGCTTCAGGGATCAGATTATCGAATGGTCCTTTCAAATAAGGTGTAATGGTAACATTTTCACCCACAACCTGATCCCCTCCCCCCCCCGGATTCGCATGTTCATGTCGTGGCCCATAGTAATGGCCCCAGTAGTTTTTCGCAGCATCAACAGTAGACTGATTTTCATGAAGTCCATACTCATTATTTCCTACAATATTAGATAAATGGATGTCCACTCCGAAGGCTCCCGATATTCTCATCCCTTCTTGGTTGTTCCGTAAATTCGCCTCAATCACCAAAAGGATCGATCCATTTTGAATGTCGACTCCAATATCGTTTTCCCTAATCTCACACCTGCTGATTGAAACATTCTCTGCGTGGAACAGATATATACCGATTAAAGTTCTTTGTATCGAAATATTTTCAATGTTCACCCCTTTCGACCATTTTACAACAATCCCCTTACCCCCATCTTCCAATATACATCCAATGAGACTTATGTTTATTGAATCCGCAATAAATATACCATCAGTGTTGGTGATCATTACATTCTCGATACTTGTTCCTATCGAATCCGTACACAGGATTGCTACCTCCTCGAAATCGGATATTGAGCCTCCCTTGATTTCAATTGATCCATTACCCTCGATCACAATTCCTCTCTTCCCATGAGTTAATACATTACCAATGAAGCTAGTTCCCTTTGAAGTACCATACGAGCCGATCCCGTACACATCCACAAAATGTATGAAATTTTCGTTTAGAAAAGTATTCGATACATTATCAATGTATATACCACGTTCAAATGATGAGATAGTATTCCGATAGAGAACACAATCTGTCATTGACCGGAACGATATCCCACAAAACCTTCCATTCTCCATTGTTAGGTTTTGGATGATTATCCTATCACCATTAACAGCATGAACACCAATCACAGCTCCACCTATCGAACAATTTGAGAGTGTTATCGAATCACACTCAATCAGGAGGATTGGTATACCCGTTCCCCCAAGAGATATTCCATCCACCTCAATATTCGTACAATTCACCAACAGGATTTGACCTTGATTATCATCAATCAGCTCTCCGTTGAGATCAATGCCTATATAGACCGGAAGTCCACCAACAGTACAGTTTTCGAACGATTGTGATCTAATAAGTTCCGTATCATTCACAGCTAAATTCCAGGGATCAGAATCGAAGATGATGCCATCAGAAGAAAGGGAGCTGTTCACAATACTATTGTTCCATGATCCATCTATCCAGATATCTGCAGGACACACCACTCCCCAATCCCGAAACATATCCTCTTCCACCGTGCAGTTCTCGAGTAGTGTTTTATTCCCTCTGACCCTTATCCCGATCTGTGTATTTCTAATTTTCACATCTGATACCGTGCACCCCTCCATTTGAATATCGATCCCAACCGACCGATTGGAAATCCCGTTGATCGTCAAACCGGTGAGAGCAATATTATTCGCCTCCAGTGAAACAACAGATTTTATTATTCCACTTGATTCACTCATCACATCAGTCAGATTGACAACATTGGATCCAGCTCCCTGAACGTAGAGTGGTTTATCGATTACAATCGAACCGAAGTAGATTCCTGCATCAATTTCAATTGTATCATACGGATCTGCCTCATCTATTGCTTCCTGGAGGAAAGCGTACACTAAGTTCTTGTCGACATTCCTGATTGAAAGGTCATTGCTGAACCAGGGGGTGAAATCCACATTATCGCTTACCTCGTCACCTTTCCCATCCGGATTATCCGATGAATGATATGGTCCCGATGCATCTCCCCAGAAATTCCTGTCTGCCTCCACATCCATATGGACAATTCCTTGGACATATATACCATAATCCGTTGATTGGGAGAACCTGGCATTCCGTACGGAAATGTTATTGCTCGATCGCACAAAAATTCCTATTTCATTTGCATAAAATTCGCTTGTCTGAATTGCCACTCCATCAATCTCGTCGCAGAAAATTCCTCTATAGCAATCAGAGATATTGGTTGAATCAATCAATGTTCCTGATGAATTCATTTCTATCCGTATCCCATGGTAACAGAAACCGGAAATTATATTCCGTTCGATAGAATTATTATTTGAGTTTTCAGACACCTTGATTCCGGTGTGGCCATCCGATGCGCTTATGACGGAATCCACAATGTGGTTTGCAGTTGCGTTTCCCCGGAGTTCGATTGCAATATCACATTCTTGAAATGAAGTATTTTGGACAATATTGGAAGATGAATCCGTCTGGATTCCCAACGCAGTCTGGCTCCAGTTCGTGAATGTTGAATCGGTAATCTTACAAAGCTCTGAATCCAACAGTACAACCCCAAAATATCTCCCTTGTCCATCGAATGTGCTATTCGTGATCACTATGGACCTCGAATTGCTTATCTGGAGGATATGCCAAAATCCCCTTGCAGTGATTGAGATACCGGAAATCGTGATATTTTCACATTGTACTATTGAAAGCGATTTCGAGAAATTCTCCAGTTCAATTCCCTCGATGCGCACGTAACTGCAGGAGATGAGCTCGATTCCGAATTCTGGGCTGCACCTATCGAGAACGAACGATGATGAGTTCACGATGATGACCTGCGCGGCATCAGCGGGAATATCATTGCTTCCGTTCCATTGCCATTCGTATATCAACGGCTTGCCATCTATTGAATTTGATTCGATCCGATGGTGCAGTGTCTCGGGAGAACCCATGATCTTGAGATGGCAATCGCTGAAAACATTTCCTCTTAATGTCGATTCTTCCATTCCGAGAAGTGTCACTCCTGTTTTTTCGAAGAATGCATGTGTGTACGGATCTTCGTATATGTTCTGGAACAAACAAGAGTCCACGGTCAGGTTTCTTCCTCCCCCGGTTTCATTCAGTGATCCGTTGTATGGATTTGGTCCAGCCGTACCAGCCAGGACCCCAACGACGACATCGTTGAAGGATACATTGTATATGGTGGAATCATTTCCGATCAGGGCCACTCCAACCCCCCAGAAGAGACGATTCGGGTCAGATTGTATTATTATACCGATCCCGAAAACAGAAAGATCTTTGAGGACAACATCATCTGCTGTGATCGTTACAGCCGGTGCGATCTGGAGCTCATCTGAAGATGACTTGTCCGGTACACTTCCAAGAATGAATGATTTTTCAGAACCATTCCCAATGATCGTAACCGATCTGTTCACAACAACGTTCTCCTCGAAGAGTCCATCACCCGCCCTTAGCACATCGTTAAGCGAAGCATTGTCAATTGCCATCTGGAGTGTATTATACCATACACCGGTGTTCTCATTCAGGACCTTGCCGGGTTCAATATCATATTTAAGCCACGGCCGATAGATGATCTTACCGAGAATCCCATTCCCTTTCCCATCGGGATTATCCTGCTCATCATAAGGACCAGATACGTCCCCCCACCAATTATTCTTTGCATGTAAGAGTTCAGCCATGTGAAGTAAGTGCGATTTTCATTCCCTGAGTGATGAA
>CAZTGJ010000010.1:0-8007 GCA_964613025.1 uncultured Thermoplasmata archaeon
TCATCACTCAGGGAATGAAAATCGCACTTACTTCACATGGCTGAACTCTTACGTTGATAGGGAAAAGCACCTGGGACAGTATAAAAGCTCCAAATATTTTTATACAATAACCAGATACTCGCCCACAACATTTATTCCGACTGAGGAGGCACATTGTATATGTCTAACCCTATTTATGTCAGGTTTGAAACACCAAAAGAATTGGGCGATAGAGCCTATGAGGCAGTTGAACTCGCACGAGATACCGGAAAAGTACGCAAGGGAACCAATGAGGTTACCAAGCTTATCGAGAGAGGACAGGCAAAACTTGTGGTCATGGCAGAGGATGTTACACCACCGGAAGTTATGGCTCATCTCCCGTATCTCTGCGAAGAAAAGGGAATCCCTTACGCCTATGTCCCGAACAAGAGCGAACTTGGAACCGCATCCGGACTTCATGTCGGAACGGCTTCGGTCGCAGTGATCGAGCCAGGTAAATCCAAAGCTCTCATCGAGGATATCAGAAAGAAGACCGAGACCCTGAGGGGCGGTGGTGAATGACCGAAGGTATCCCAGCCGAAGTCGTCGAGGTCATAGGCAGAACCGGGATGACCGGTGAAGCTACCCAGGTCAAGGCCAGGGTACTGGATGGTCGCGATAAAGGAAGGATCATTACCCGCAATGCTATGGGTCCGATCCAGGTCGGCGACATCCTGATGCTAAGAGAAACGGCACGGGAAGCCAGAAAACTCAATGTCAAATAATCCCGAGGTGAACATATGCCCGAGGGTGACGAGGACAAGAAACATCAGATCATTCCATTCGAGTGTTCATTCTGCAGCAAGCAGATCGAACCCGGCACCGGAATGCTCTACGTGAAGAGAGATGGATCAACACTCCATTTCTGCTCCCATAAATGTCGGGTAAATATGACCCAGTTGAAACGGGTACCCCGGCGTGTCAGATGGTCAGGAAGATACGTGAAGGAAGGAAACTGAGAGGTATCCTTATGGACCGGACCTTTGTCATGATCAAGCCTGATGGAGTTCAACGAGCCTTCATTGGCCGGATCATACAGAGGTTCGAGGACAAGGGTCTGAAGCTTCTCAGCATGAAAATGATCCGCGTGTCACATGAGCTTGCAGAGAAACATTATGAGGAGCACAAGGGAAAACCCTTTTACGGGGGACTGGTACGATACATTACTTCCGGACCTGTTGTTGCAATGGTTTTTGCAGGTGATCGTGCTGTGAGTGTTGTACGCAGCATCGTGGGAGAAACTGATCCCGGGAAAGCGTCCCCGGGAACCATCAGAGGAGATTTTGGAATGGAGATCAGCAGGAATCTGGTCCATGCCTCTGACTCCGATGACAGTGCTGTACGGGAGATCTCGATCTATTTTCAGGAAACCGAGATCCTGAACTATACGAGAATTGATGAAATGTGGCTTTATAGCTGAGAGTGGTACAATGAAGGTTGCAGTGCTTGGAGATCGACATACCGTGTTGGGCTTTGCACTTGCAGGGGTTGAGGGTAAAGAACCCGGATCCCATCCATTGAAGATTCTGGATGATTTCATGTCCAGGGATGACCTTGGAATTCTGATAATTACCAGTGAAATATCCGAAACACTAAAACATGAAATTGCCCAATGGAAGATGCAGAAGCATTTCCCCATCGTCGTCGAGATACAGGAATTCGGTAAGGAGCTGTCCGGAGACCGCATAGGCGAGCTTCTCAAACGAGCAGTGGGAATGGACATCACAACATGATCAGGCAGGAGGGAAGGGAATGGCAGAATTGAACATTGGAACGATCATCAAGGTTGCAGGACCTGTAGTAAATGCCGACGGAATGACCGGGGCAATGATGTACGAGGTAGTAAAGGTTGGGGACGAGGGACTGATCGGGGAGATCATACGGCTGGACGATGATATCGCAACGGTCCAGGTTTATGAGGAGACCACCGGTCTCGTACCCGGTGAACCTGTGCATCGGACCGGTGAATCACTATCGGTTGAACTTGGGCCTGGTCTCATGGGACAGATCTACGACGGGATCCAGAGGCCTCTCGAACTTATCAAAGATAAGACCGGCGACTTTATCTCCAGAGGTGTGATCGTTCCTGCCATCGATCACACAAAGAAATGGCTCTTTAAACCCACGGTGACTGTGGGTGAAGATCTTGTCGAATGTACGGTATTCGGAACCGTCCAGGAGACGCCAGTGGTGGAGCTAAAACTCATTCTTCCTCCGGAAACCTCCGGGAAGGTCGATTTCATTGCCTCTGAAGGGGAATACACTATTGATGAGGTTGTATGCAAGCTCTCTACTCCTCAGGGGATCCGGGAACTGAACATGGTGCAGAAATGGCCGGTTCGGATTCCGAGACCATTTGTAAGAAAACTTGATCCTATCCTGCCCCTTATAACAGGGCAGAGAATTCTTGACACCTTCTTCCCCATGTCCAAAGGCGGTACCGCAGCAATTCCCGGCGGATTCGGTACAGGAAAGACCGTAACCCAGCAGGCACTGGCCAAGTGGTCGGATGCGGATATCATCGTTTATATCGGCTGTGGAGAACGGGGCAACGAGATGACAGAAGTACTCAATGAATTTCCCGCACTTATCGATCCAAGGACCGGGAAGGCTTTGATGAACCGGACAATTCTCATTGCCAACACCTCCAACATGCCTGTGGCTGCTCGTGAGGCGTCAGTTTACACCGGTATCACAATTGCTGAATTCTATCGTGATATGGGATACGATGTGGCTCTTCTTGCGGATTCCACTTCCCGATGGGCCGAAGCCCTTCGTGAGATCTCGGGCCGTCTTGAGGAGATGCCTGGTGAAGAAGGATATCCTGCCTATCTGGCATCACGGTTAGCGAATTTCTATGAGCGAGCCGGACGTGTAAAAACCGTTGGTGAGCGGGAAGGTTCGATCTCAGTGGTCGGTGCTGTAAGCCCACCTGGGGGAGATCTCTCGGAACCTGTCACCCAGAACACCCTTCGTATCGTAAAAGTCTTCTGGGCTCTTGACGCAGACCTTGCGGACAGAAGACATTTTCCATCTATCAACTGGCTCAGATCCTATTCCCTGTATACCGGAAAGGTTAAGGAATGGTGGAATGCCCAGGTGGGTGAGGGGTGGCTGGACATGAGGAACAAGGCCATGGCACTCCTTCAGAAGGAATCGGAACTCAAAGAGATCATACAGCTTGTGGGACCTGATGCGCTTCCCCCATCAGAACAGGTGGTTCTTGAGGCTTCCAGAATAATCCGTGAGGATTTCCTCCAGCAGAATGCCTTCCACGATATCGACACCTACTGTCCCGATAAGAAGCAGTTCGAAATGATGAGGATCATGCTGAAGTATCATACGATGATTGCTGAAGCTGTGGCGTCCGGAGTACAGCTCGATAAGATCAGAGCTCTGAAATCCCGGAATGCGCTATCTCGTATGTCCACAACCCACAATGATACCTTTGATTCATCCTTCAAAGAACTGGAAAAGACTATGGAGCAGGAGATCAAAGCTCTGTAAGCGAGAATTTATTTTTAAACGATTAGTTCAATCACAGATTGTGGTTTCAATCATAGGGACAGGGAATCCCAAGTCTCTGCATGATGATTCTTTTTACACAATGGGCAATGACGAGATGAATGTCCTCCGAGACCTCCATGTCCATGATATTCGCATGAACCGCAAGGTCGGCAATCTCCTTTATCTTCCCACCATTAAATCCGCACAAGGCTACTGTTTTCGCCCCATGAGATTGTGCATAGGTGTATGCCTTAACCACATTGGGTGAGTTTCCGGAACCGGACAGCCCTACCACAAGGTCACCCGGTTGCACGAAGTTCTTAAGCTGTTCAAGGAAAATATCATCATAAGAAATATCATTAGCAACTGCCATGAGTGCCGGGATATTGTCATTCAGACATAGTGCCCTGAAGCGCTTCAGAGAGCCATAGGAAAGGCCCTTGACCATATCTCCGCAGAAGTGTGATGCATTTGCCCCGCTTCCACCGTTTCCGAAAAAGAAAATTGTTCCATCCTTTTGGTAGGTTTCCAGAATGAGGTCAACAAAATCTTCCAGGGATTCACGATCAAGTTGATCGAGCGTGGTAGAGACCTTGTAGAAGTAATCGTCGATGTATTGAGAGGTAGCGGATGATGTGGCCTGTTCAGAATTGCTGCTGAGAGAATGTGCGGTCATGGGATCAATCCTCGGAAATAGTCGAGAGATATGCTTAGGTCAACGAGAATATTGTATTTAAGTGTTTTTTCCAAATCGTGTTGAGAACAACAAGAAAAAGATTATTATTGCATTCATGTGATAAATGATTGAAAAATTAAAAAAAATTTCAGGGGGCGGGTGCCTTATCGCTGAGACCGCCATCCTTCGTTGAACGAAATAACCCCTGTATCTCACCGAGGGAATACCCCAGATGGGTGATGATGAACGCATAAGTGATCAGGAAAAAAAGATCCTTCCGTTTGTTCGCGGATGAGATGAACAATGAGAACAACGCTATCAGCGGGAAATACAGGAGGGGGAGGGCAAAGAAGAGGGTCACGGGAAGGGGCCAAACGAAATATCCATGGGATAATGCGGCCAGGATCGGAGACATCAGGATCGAAAGGAAAAAGAAGATCGGGAGGATATAGAATATATTGATCATATCCGGATACCGCTTCATGAGCCGCATCCGACCTCTTCCGTACCGATTCATGTTCTTCCACCACTGGCCGGGTTCCGAGCGGTATTTGTGGATTACACTGGATTCGGGGATCGAGATGAGTTTATATCCGTTCTTCACCAGTTTGTAGCACAGCTCTGCATCTTCAGCCTCAGATCTTAGACTCTCGTCGAAGGCTCCCACCTCTGCGACAATCTCCCGGTCGAGGAGGATATTCAGGGTGGGTATGTCCTTGACCTCACGTCGCTTGAAATAGGATTTTCCCGTAGTGGAGAAGCTGAAACTCCCGAATGATGAATTAAGGGTGAGTTCAAGGGCTTTCACGAATCGTCCGCTCTCCTCCTCATCCGTCTTCGTCACCCCACCCACCGCTGCAACTTTTGGGTCCTTCGCTTTTTCTTCAACAAAGGCATCATGCAGGATCTGAAGCCAGTTTGTGGGTACGACGCAATCCGCATCAGTGAAGGCAATGTATTCATACTTTGCATTGAAAAATCCTGTGTTCCGTGCAACACTGGTTCCCTTACGAGGCTCAGGGATCAAGCGGACCCGTGGATCGCTTTCCTGGCATTTATCCACGATCTCTGCCGTCCCATCAGTTGATCCTCCATCCACCACAATGATCTCGAACTCACCGTCGGCATAATCCAGTGCCAGGAGGGAATCAAGACACTCCTCAATGGTACGTACCTCGTTCAGTGCGACAACAATGACAGAAATATTCAGAAACAACACCTCTATTGAGCCGGATTAAAGATCCTATAAGCGCTTCGCCACGAGCGGTTACGCTCCTTAATATGGATTTCTTATTAAAGTATTTTGAGGGTCCTCTTTCTTCCACATCTATGTGGGGTCCAGTCGGCAAAGCACCCTCCAAACATGAATTATTCACGAGTACTCATCGCCAACATAGATGAGTTTCGAACCTTCACCATCGAATCTGAAATCCATCTCCCTCAGTGATGACAGTGCATTCCTGACCTTATCCTGCTTCTCCTCCTCACAGTACAATAAGAGAAATCCCCCACCACCTGCCCCCAGGATCTTCCCACCCACGGCTCCGCCGGAGATTGCCCTCTCATACAAAGTGTTCAGTTCCTTGTTACTTATTCTGGAAGCCAGTTTCTGTTTCATGATCCAGTTCCTGTACAGGATGGTCCCGAACTCGGTGAGATCCCCGGAATAGAGAGAATCCCTGAGCTCCCACACCAGTTCTACCATTTTTTCCAGGGTCCTGAACTTTTCCTCCAACTGCATGTTCGTTTTCTGTTCTGTGAGGATGGAAGCGGTCTTTCGCTGGAATCCGGTGTAGAACATCATGAGGTTCTTTTCCAGGGCCTGATATGTGCGCTTTGGAAGATGGATCGCATCTACATCAACGGACTCGTTGGGGTTGAAGGCGATCACGTTGAGGCCCCCATAGGCAGCGGCATACTGATCCTGCTTTCCTATGGGCTCCCCGAGCTTTTCGATCTCGATATCGCAGGCTTCCTGAGAGAGCTGCTCCTTGCTCACAAACCGGCTGAACTTCGTATACATGTTGTGAAGGAGACCAACGGTGTAGGAGGAGGACGATCCCAGGCCGGTCCCGGCGGGAACATCGGCGATGGAGCTGATCTCAAGTCCTCCTTTCACATCGAATTTCTTTATCACTTCTTTGACAATGGGATGCTGGATATCCTCGATATTCCTGTGAGTCTCGGTTTTGGAATATTTGATCCTCACCTTGTCCTGTTCGAAGAACGCATGGGTGGAGATGTACATGTACTTGTTGATAGTGGTGCTCAACACTGCTCCACGGGATTTCTGATAGAAGGCTCCTAGGTCGGATCCGCCTCCAACAAAACTGATCCTGAACGGTGTTCTGGTGATGATCATGATCAAATGCCCTCAATCAAGGTATTTAATATGTTCGTTGTCCAGAATGAACCGGACCCCTTCCAGTACATTCTCTGCCATATGATAGGGTCTCGATTTCAGATCCCTGCACCCATCCCCGGTCCTCACTCCCACGGTTCTCATTCCCGCATTCTCACCACATTCGATGTCCCTGAAGGAGTCTCCCACGAAATACGACTGTTCGAGATCGATATTGAAATCCCGTGCTGCATTCTCCAACATGCCGATATCGGGTTTCCGGCAGGAGCACATGATCTTGTACTCGGGAACCTCCCCAGGGAATCCCCGGTCCGGATGGTGGGGACAGAAATAGATGCCGTCGAGCTTTGCCCCCTCCCTTCCAAGCAGTGTCTCCATCTTCTTGTGGATATCATCAAGCCCCTCTAATGTGCAGAGCCCCCGGGCGATGACAGGCTGGTTTGTTATGAGGATGGCCAGGAATTCAGTGGAGTTCAGCAGGTTCAGGGCCTTTCCTGTGAAAGGGTAGAGTTCCACATCCTCAAGCGTGTGGAGCAGATCGACCTTTCTGAGGATCACTCCGTCCCTGTCGAGAAAGACTGCACGCCGTTTGTTCTCTCTGTTCAATCGTTCGATCTTTCCCGAAAGATAATCCTCGGTAACCTCTTTCAACCGTTCCGGTGTGCCCACATCCTTGAGATATTCGGCAGTTGGATAGCCCAGGACCCACGTATCCTCAACGATCCGGGGAAAGATATCCTTTCCGAAATCAGCTTTTTTCCCCTTTGGAAGAATATTCAGGATCGAGGGAGAAAGGACATAGAGTGCCGCATTCACCATGTTGTGAAATAAACCATCGGGGTCATGTGGCTTGGCATGAAAGACGATCACTTTTCCATCTTCATTCAGTTCCACCAGATCGCTGTCCTGGGGATGGTCGTTGGGATGGAGTACAAGGGTGGCTATTCCTCCATGTGTTCGGTGATAAGATATGAGCCTGTTCAGATCGAGATTGATCATGACATCGCCGTACAGGACAAGGAAATCCTCATGGAGCTGATCCTCGACCTCTTTGATCCCACCGGTTGTCCCAAGGGGTGTGCTCTCCTGGTAATAGCTTATATTCACACCGAATCCGGACCCATCCTTGAAATATGTTTCAATGACCTCAGAGAGATAGCCGGTGATGATAATGATGTCCTCAATGCTATATCTCTTGAGAAGATCGACCTGATGTTCGAGGATGGGTTTTCCTCCTATCCTGACCATGGGCTTGGGTATCTCCTTGGAGATCTCCCCAAGGCGTGTCCCTTTTCCTCCGGCAAGTATCACGGCCTTCATTTTTTTTCCTCCAATCGGGTATCCGTCATGTACACTTTTTCCCACGAGCCATTCTTCCTTCCTTCACTCTTTCCTTCCTTCTTTCATGTTTTCCTTCCTTCTTTCATGTTTTCCTTCCTTCTTT
>CAZTGJ010000010.1:8107-21764 GCA_964613025.1 uncultured Thermoplasmata archaeon
TTTCCTTCCTTCTTTCATGTTTTCCTTCCTTCTTTCATGTTTTCCTTCCTTCTTTTACACTTTCCTTCCTTCTTTCACACTTTCCTTCCTTCTTTCACACTTTCCTTCATTTTTCACTTAAAAATTGTCACGTTCCTGTTTCCCCACACCTAGATCTTTACGATCATGCATTGGGTTCCCGACATCTCGATGACGGGTTCTGGCTTCTCCGCAAAGAACTCGTCAAAGGCCTTACGAACACCTTTTGCCGGAATGTAATCATGAGATATGATGATCCCCCCAGAGTTCATCCTTGGGTAGAAGAATTGGATGCAGTTGTTTGTACTCTCATAGGTATCAACATCAAGATGAACGAATGAGAACTTCTTTTCCTCGATTGGTCCGGCTGTGTCCGGAAAGATACCCTTGTAGAAATGGACATTGTTCTCCTGCTTGAGATAATTCCGTGTTTCCTCGAACTGTGAGGCGAACTGGCCTTCAAGGAACTTATCGATCTTCTCCACCTTCGGGATTCCCTCAAAAGTGTCGAATAGATGGAGGTGTTTCTCTCCCTTTGCCCTGCATATGAGCATGGACGATCCCCCTTGATACACTCCGACCTCTGCAATATCACCAGAGATCTTTGCAGTCCGTTTCACTGCCATGTGGATCTGGTACGCCTCCGTATCTCCCAGGAGCATATCCCGTTCTCCCTTCACCTCATCGATGAGCTGGAGCACCTTGCTTCTTTCAGGATCGTTGTAAAGAAGCACAATAATATTCCTTCTTCTGAGTCGTGTGAGGAAGGATTTCCTGAGTTTTGCTGGGATGGATCTGTTGGAGCTCAGCCAATGTATCATACCGCGGCCCATGGATGAGGCAATCTTAGCTTCCATAAAAACATTTCTCAATCATACGGTGAACGGATTGCCAGAGTCAGATCCGTAATTCATCGCTTACCCGTCCACTGCATTGAAGTCAATGATGACCTCAGCCGTATCGAGGATGTCGATCTCTCTGATTACCGATGAATCTCCGGAGCTGATATCTGCCTGGAAGGCTGTGAAGCTTTGTTCGGTCCCGTTCACAAGCTGAATGTATATGGTGACATTCGCCAGAATGGTGTGGGACCACTTGGAAAATTCCTTCTGGTACATAGCCTCTCCCTCCCGGGAGATCGTGATATTGATCCCCGCACTGTTGTTATGGATCTCTATCCGGATCTCAGACTCGATGATGATATTTCCCAGAGTGTTATTCTCAGCCCCGGATTGATATTCATTGGAATCAAGGATCGCCCTGGAGTTGTTTCCAAGGCAGTAGATCCCCCATTCATTCCCGAAGATCGTATTGTTGGACACGATCGTGGTGTTGGAGGTTTCCTGAACTTTCAGTTCCAACCCATAATTGTTCTGATGTATGGTATTCCCATCCAGCGTGGAACCCCGATCATCGGTGATCCAGACCCCGGTATCCGAGTTCTTCACTGTGTTCCTGCGAAGGTTCATGGTGGATCGGTCCAGATAAATGCCATAATAGGTGTTGTTCGTGATGACATTATCTGTCAGATCTCCGGTGGAGGTCTTAGCCCGGATCGCTGTCAGAGAGTTTGTGATGGAATTATTCTGAATATTGGCATGGGAGTTCTCCAGTGTAAGGGCGATCTGGGTATCGTTGAATTGAGAATTCCTGACAACTGCTGGGGTAGAGAGAAGTTCTATCCCCCAGTCCTGTGCCTCCATGGTAACAGAGTCCACTGTGAGACTTCCTTCGGAATCATTCCCATAGGAAGCAACAATACCTTTCTCAACCTCCTTGAAATCCACACCTGTCAGAACGACATTTCCACTGGTACCGAGCAGTTCGATACCGTAGGTCGGTTCCGGTCCGCTGCAGGATCCATCGGTGCAGGTGCCCTCTGGTTCGCAGTACCCTATGGTGGAATCCGACATGATGAAACCACCTCCCCCGATCCATAGCGCTCCACGTCCATTTCCCTCGAAGAGAGTATCCCGAACCTCCACGGATGAATTGTGTGAATACAAACCTACTTCACCGTTATGAACTATCCTGCTTGATTCGATAATGGAACCCGGAGATGCCTGTACATCCCGAACGAAAATACCTCTAGATGCCGAATATTGAATTGTTGAGTCAACAATGGTGAAATCCGGGGAGTAGAGCTGGATTCCTCCGGGATGAGGCAGGTCCTGGGTATTCCCCCAGAGCTGTTCAACCGTTGAATTCCTGATGATGAGCTCACCATGATTTTCGAATATCATGAACTGCTTCGGAGAGGAGATCACCGAGTTATCCACGATGAGCTTTCCTTCTTCATGGACTTTGATCAGATGTTCGAACCCTTCCTCGCTGTTCACGATGAGAAAGGCATCCTCCAGTTTCAGAGTACCCTTGATGTCCATATCTCCGTTCACTTGGAAAACCCTGTTCGAGAGCGTTTCCGAGGTACCTTCCAGGATAGTCAGGTTCTCAGGAGCGGGCTTTTCTCTCCGGTAGGAGCTGAGTGTGTAGATGTACCGTTCCAGCACCCTCCCTACCTTTTCCAGGCTGTCCCCTGAGACCTTATCAAGGGTGTCCTCCTGGGTGTGCCAGTATTCATAATCGAAATCGATGATGTCCACTGCGGG
This sequence comes from uncultured Thermoplasmata archaeon, assembly GCA_964613025.1. GTDB lineage: Archaea > Thermoplasmatota > DAOVMN01 > DAOVMN01 > DAOVMN01 > CAZTGJ01. Next base: position 10,735 of record CAZTGJ010000010.1, read on the forward strand.
TATCCCCACGTTCTTGAGTCTGACGTGATCATCAAACACTGAGTATTTGTGTATGTGATGAAATTCCTTGTAGTCGAGCTTGTCAGCCTCCTTCCAGATGTCATCCATCATATCCTGGTCGGAATTCTTTTCAAAATAGATGTTCAGATCCGCATCTCCGATCATATCCACCACAACAGCACCCAGGATGGTCTCTTTCTGGAGGTCAGTGAGCGATTCCGCATAGACCTTTGACCCCTGGGCATACTCGAACCTCAATATTCCGGAATCTTCCAGATCGAAGAACACGAATTCGATGTTCAGGTTGACCGGATGCACGGTGAGCACCCTGGCAAGTTCAAGAAGTACCGCTACCCCGCTTCCCCCGTCATTGGCTCCCATTATTGGGATGTTCTCCAGAGTGTGCTTACCGGTATAGGGCCTGGTGTCGTAATGCGCTCCCAGAATGAGCGTTTGGACCTCTGCGTTGTCATTCGTGGCATTGGTATCATTCCGGTAGATATCCGATACGGCTTTCCTGGCAATGATGTTGGTACCCTGGGTTCCGTTCCATGTGAATTCCTGATACTCCACATCGTACCCGAACTCCTTCATCGTATCCCGTATGAAATCACGGCATTCTGCATGATCCGGGGTTCCCGGAACCCGGTAACCGAAGTCAAGCTGCATCTCAAGGAAATGCTCGGCAATGATCCCGGAGAAGAGTGGATCTATGTAAGGATAGTATGGTATGGGCACCCAAGGGTTCTCCTCCGCATTTTCTTCCCCTTCCTCATGGGGAAAGACCAACAGAACTGCGAAAATACCGGAAACGACGATAAGAACTCCAAGGATGAAAGCAAGCCCGGAATTCACTTCGGCATGGTCGCTGAACCTCGTTTGTGGCGAAACAATTCTCGATAAGCCTCTGGTCATTGGATTAATACGCGTTGGCTAGCGTTTATTGCATTTTCGGTAATACGTATAATGGAATCCAGCTTGAAAACAGTAGTCATCACCAAAAATAAACCATTACCGGGATCAGAAGGACTCCCATGAGATGACTCCTTCTTACTCCCAACGTCTGGGGAAGGATCCCGGTGCAGGTTGATACCACGAGAATCAACATCCCAGGCATTCCGTTGAATAAAAGAACAAGGACACATACGAGTATGATGATCCCCATGACCAGTTTCTCATAGGGGACGGTATTGATATTTGCCGCAACCTTCCTTCCGGATAGCAGGGTGATGTGGTATGCCACGAGAGATGAGAGGATGACCGCCATGAGGAGGATGCAGAGGCGATAAGGAAGAATTCCATTCCATTCCGTTCCCGGGATGAATTCCTGGATTGCCACAGCAGCACCGCTTCTGGCATTTCCGGTGAGAAAAAGGGCCACTAAGACAAAGAACGCATTGGAGGTATTGACTGCCCCCATGGTTATGATTACACTCTCCCTGTTTCCCCCACCCTCCCCCCCCTTCACGTTCTCTATTTTTTTCTCCATCTCCTTCTTTCCCTTCCTTTTCTCCATCTCCTTCTTTCTCTTCTCCTCCTCCTTCTTTCCCATTTCCTTCTCTTTCTCTCCCTCCACTACCTCCTTCTCCTCCTCTGCCTCCTTTTCCTTCCCCAATTCCTTCTCTTTCACCCCCTCCCCTTCCTCCTTCCCCTTTTCCCCACTCACATCCTCCTTTCTTTTTTCTCCTCCTTTCCCTTCCTCATCTCCTCCCCCTTCTTTCTTATCATTTGCATTTTCTTCCACTATCACCTCTCTCCTCGCCTCTCCCTCTTTCCATTTGTCTCCCTCGGTTCTTTCCTCCTTCATTCCTTTCCCCATTTCCTTCTCTCTCTCCCCCTCCTCTGCCTTCGTCTCTTTCCTCATTTCTTTCTCTTTCACCATCCTCTTCTTCTTCTTCTCCGCCTCCTCCTTTCCCAATTCCTTCTCTTTCCCCCCCTCGTCTACTTTCTTCCTCTTCTTCTCCTTCTTCGGTATCATGGCAACAAGGGATGCATGCGCAGAACTTACCCCGGGAAGGAATCCGACAATGGACCCAGCTATTGCACCGGGGATGGCAGAAGAGATCCCATTCCTGTCCACGTGCGGGCAGCTTATTTTCTGAGGAGGGATACCCTCATCCATGGACTCATTCAGTGAAAGAAAGAGAGTGGATAATCCGAAGAGCCCTGAAAACAGCGGGAAGAGGACTGTGGAATAGAGACCCAGGGGGGAGGATGAGGGAAGGGGTAACACCACCAGACCAAGGATTCCGGAAATAATGAAAATCAGTATTGCACATAATATTCCCAGCAACCTGGAACCTCTGATCTCCGTTTCCTCAGTAGCCACGAGAAATGCCGTAAGAAAGAAGAGAATGAAGAGAACCTGCTCCTTAAGAAAGAGGTACCCGTGTAGAGGGGCTCCCAGGACCCAGGTGTAGGGAATGAGAATCATAACTCCAATGAGCACTGCCAGGGCAGATCCCACTGCAGACAGGTGAACAGCTCGGTATCCATTTCCTTCGAGCAGCAGATCATGTGCCGGAAGAACGGAAAGAGCTGTATCCGGATCGGGTACCCCGAGAAAGGTCGAGGGAACGAAATCCACGAAGGTATGTGTCATAGACGTGGCAGTTATCATCACCGATGCCAGTAGTGGTATCTGGAACACCGGAACTCCAAGCATGGTGAACCCTGCGATGAGAATTGCATTTCCCGCAACAAGCAGGAGCGCCACTGTGTTCACATGGATTCCGGGAATGAGACCGGTAATGGTTCCGACTCCTGAGCCTGCAAGGGTGCACACAACGATGAGTATAAAGAATTGGAGCATGTGCATGATCCCCTGACCGTCAATCGTGGTCTGTATCTGAAATTTCGTTCTGACGGAGCCAGAAGTGATGGTCATTCGAATCCATGATGAATCTGAAGCTCAAGCTCGATTCCTGATACTCGAATCTGGCATTCAGGAAGATCTCCGCACCTCTGTACAATCGCTGAACTGAGAGGCCATAAGTGAACAGCGGAACGGAATAGTTCACGAGATGATCATCTTCAATCACAGCATAGCTATAGCCCTCCCTGTCCGTGATGGGAGTCCGGATCCTGCACGAAACATTCACATTCCTGTCACGGTAGGGCCAGGGGTCTGCCGCAAGCCCGGGTAGAGTCACTATCTTCCCGTCCCATTTTTCGAGGATACGAACTGAGCTCCTTCCCGAGACGGTGATGGCATACCCTGAATTGGAAGCGAAAACCTTCCCAAGGACCTCCACCCGATCTCCCGCTGCAATCTGGTCCTTTTCCCCCTCTTTCCCACCTGTATGCATTCCCTCAACGAAAGCTACCGCTGTGGTATTTTCATCATTCAGTGTCAAGCGCAGATCGCCATTCTGAAGAGAGCATTCCAGGACCCATCCTTGGGTTATCACATATTCACCATCATGCTCAGGGAGCTCCTTCATCAACACTCTTTCCGGCTGAAGGCTGAGGGAATACCCGTACAGTCCGCATATTCCCAGGAGACTCCCCACTACCACCACTATCCTGATCTTTTCTATTTGCATGAAGAGGGATGTAATGTATGGGGTGATAAAATTACCTGTTGGATTAGAACATTTTTTCTTTTTTCTTTTTTTGTCTTTGAGGGATAAGGGGATATCACCGAGGGATGTCGATGGTCTTACCAGGTCCTTTTCTTGCTCAATCCGCTTTTATCCCTGGTGAAGGCAACAATGGCAACACATACCAGAGCCAGTGAGATGAGGAACGCGATGAGGTAGACAGGAACTTCGGTGTCAGGGCCATTATCTTTGTTCTGAATTCTGATGTTCAAATAGGTGGATTCCGAATACTGGATCCCATCCCATGCTCTGAACTCGATGGAATATGAACCATCCGGAATGGTGGTAGTGTTGAGCTCAAGTGACCAGGACTCCCCCGGCTCGATGGATTCCCAAGCCAAATCCTCCCTGAGCCGATATTCGAGAAGGAGAACCTCCACATTATCAGTGACCTGACCCGAAATAAAGATGGTCTCGTTAACCGTCGTGTTGTTTAGTCCTGAAAAGAGGAGGATCGAAGGTGCCATCCTGTCTACAATGTCCAGAAATAATCGGTGTTCATTATCGGTTTCGTTATATTCAAGGATGGTATTATGGGAGTCAAGGGTGATCCTGATCTCATAGGTTCCCAGGATGGTGGTTGTTGTCGTGGTCAGACTCGTATCCCAAACCAGAATTATTTCCCTGGCGTCACCGGGGAGGAGGGGGGGGGCAATGCTTTGTCCGGCAAGATATTCGAACACCTGTTCTCCGCTTTCTCGTTGTTCGATGAGGATCTCCAGGGGTTCGATGGTGAGATTTCTCCCGGTATTCTCCACAATGAGATTGAATTCGATCCTATCACCGCGATCGAAATAGGATTTCTCTTCCTCCATATTCACCACGCTGACCTCCCCGAATGTCAGATCCGATCTCAGCGGGTTCTCTATGATCCTGAGGGTGAACCTGAGTTCTTCCGAGAGATCCTTCCCATCCCCTACCACCAGGCCGAGATGATAGGTTCCGACTGTGAAATTTCGTGATGTCACCTCTATCCGTTCGTCATCATGAGCTCCGAACTCGCCGTTGTCCTCCAGTGCCCACCTCCAGACCGCGATTTGGTCGGCATCCTGGTCCCACGAACTTCCCGCATTAAAAGTACATTCCAGGTTTCCTGGAAGATCGATATAGAAACTGTATCGGTTCATGTGCGTGAGGTTGATCGCGCTTTCATTTACCTTGAAGGTAAGATGTGCAACAGCCGTTGGAGGAAGATTGGGACGCTGAAGGTCGAATCGTTTGTAGGCATAGCGATATCCCTCTGTGGAATGGTAATAGCTTGCATGTGCATATAGGGTAATATTGAAGGGGTCCTCTCCAAATTCCACAAAATCCTGATCCGAGATCCGGATCATGGGATTGGGGTCATCCTGCCAGTGGATGTTCTTGAGTTTAGCGAAGATGTGACCGGAGACGATCCAGTCCCCGTCATCCCATTCAAGGTCTTTGCACAGGGTCACGTTGAATCGATCGTCACTTCTTTTCCCGTTCTCACGGATCACGAAGTCATGAAGTTCGTTCCATTCGTATCCCGTACTCTGACCCGCAATTCCGGAGAGTTTTATGTCCTGATCTGTTCCCCCGGTTTCAGCCTTGAGGATGATCTCGATGGTGAAGTTGAGGATTCCTGAGATCTTCCCCCGTTCATCGATGACAATGAGCCCCAATTCGTATGCCGTGTCGTGACTGAAGGATGCGCTCTTATTTATTCCCCGTTCCTTGTGGGTGTACCCGAATTTCCCGTCCCCGTCGAGATCCCATTTCCAGTTGGTGATATTATCCAGGTCCACATCCCATGATGATGATCCGTTGAACCACAGGACCAGGGGTTCGGTATCCTCAACTATGAATCGGGCGGAATTCGTCTCGTTCACAGTGCTCCAGTTCCATTCATCGGATCCAGAGACCTGGGCTACTGGTGTTGGTTCGTGATTCGGGCGGGTGATAATGAGCTGAATATAGGCGTACCTGACCTTCTCCTGAGCCTCATTGTAGTAATCCCCATAGATATACACCGAGATGTTGCTCTCATCATGCTGGTATTTCTGGAAATCCTCCCCCGTTATCCTTATCATCGGAGGAGGGTCATCATCCCATTGTATCCCATACAGTTCACCGAAAATGTGCCCCACCGGTTCATGTTTCTTTTTTGTGGTGTTGTATTTGATCTCTTCACATATCACGATGTTGAACTCATCATCGATCTTGTAATCGTGCTCTTTTATGACGAATGCCCGGGTATCGTTCCATTGGAATTCCCCTCCGCCCCCTGCATTGGCTTCAACGGTTACGTTTTCGTCGCTCCCTCCCCCTTCTTCCCCTGAGGAACTGTCTGATAGAAGCATCAGGAAGAAAATGAATAATACAATCCCGGAGAGGATGCACAGCAGATAGGATTTGATCCCGTTCTCGAACGTCACGTGGTCCACACCTGATTTTGGTCAGCTCCACTTTATTTATATGTGTTGGTATAGGTCTCGAATAATGAGAATATTTCCAGCCCTCTCCTTCATTGAGTGATCGACAGTCCTCGGATCACATGAACTCGGGTGCATCTATGCCCAGAAGGTTCAGTCCATTGGAAACAACCATCTTGAACGACCGAACCAAAACGAGTCGGGCTTCCCTTTCCATTCCCTCTGCGGAGATCACCGGGCATTCCCGGTAGAACTGATTGAAAAGCTGTGCAATGTCCCTGATATATGCGGCCATGGGATGTATCTTTGTCCCCGCGGCACAGGTCTGGACCATGGCGGGGAATTCCGCAAGTGCCCGGATGAGAGCGATCTCGTAGGGATTGTGATAATTCAAGGCTGATAGGTCATCGTTGGTCTGTACCATCACTTCTGTTTCCTCATCTCCCTCTGCCCCCGTTCCCCCTCCGTTCTTGGTCAAGGATACCACCACGTCATTGTTCTCGATCCCATCGGTCCCCACAACCTTATTTTTCCCATTCCCACCAAGTCCAGCTTTCCTGAGAATACTGCATGCCCTGGCATGGGAATACTGTATGAAGGGGGCGCTGTCTCCCTCGAAGCTCAGTGCCTCCTCCCACTTGAATGTGATGCTTTTCTCCATCTGGACCCTGACGATATTATACCGTATGGCTCCGATCCCCACCAGTTCGGAGATCCTTCGCTTTTCCTTCTCTGAGAGATCGGGTCGTTTTGTGGTGACTTCATGATATGCCCTTTCCAGGGCTTCCTCGATGAGCTGATCCAGATAGACGACCCTCCCCTTCCGTGTGGACATCTTTCCCTCGGGAAGTGAGACGAAGGCATAGAATATGGCCTCCGGCCGTCGGGAGATCCCAAGCTCTCCCAGGGCGATCCCAAGCTGCTGAGCCTGGAGTTTGTGATCCTCTCCCAGAATGTCCACGACCCTGTCACCACGGGTGAACTTATCCAGGTGGTAGGCAAGATCCCGGGTGGTGTAGAGGGAACTTCCTTCCCTCCTGGTGTAAAAGAACCTGGTATCCCTTCCATGGATGTCAAAGTCCTCGAGTTCGAGATAACGGGCCCCCTCATCCTCATGACTGAATTCAGATCCTCCGAGGATATCGATGACCCTGGTGACATCACCATTGTACACGAATTTCGATTCATATGCATAGGCATCCAGTGACACGTTGATCTTTTCAAGGGTTCTCCTCATCCCTGCAAGTACACGATCGCAGTAGAAGCGTACGGTTTCCCCGATCTCCCGGTTTCCTTTCTCGTAGGATTCAAGCATGGTATTGATGGTCTTCAGGATGTCAGGGTCCGATTCCAGCAGTTTGGATGCTCTCTGGTAGTAGGAGACCAGCAGATGATCCGTCTTGTGCTCATACTCCCTCCAGAATCCGGGCTGTTCCGGCTCTTTTTTGTGTTCGGGGCTGATCTTTGGCAATAGTTCGGATTCATCCCCGATCTTGGGAATTCGTCCCTTCTCAATATTCTTCCCGAGATTCTCCACCCCCCACGCAAGGGTAACTGCCTGCTTTCCCATATCGTTCACATAGTATTCCGTGGTGACATCGTACCCGGCCAAGGACAGGATCCTTCCCAGGGAATCCCCGATAATTGGATTCCGAGCTCTTCCCACATGAAAAGGTCCGTTGGGGTTCGCACTGGTGTGTTCGAGGATGATACTCTCTCCCTTGTCCGATCCTTTTCCATAGCTCCCCGATTCCTGCAGTATGGCAGTCAAAGTCGATTCCAGCAGAAGGCTTTCATTGAATGATATATTCAGATAACCGTTCACCGCTTCCACCGAGGCAATGAGTGGATATTCCGATTCCTTCAGCCACCGTTCGCATGCGGAGGCAAGCTCCCGGGCAATGATATTCGGAGCTTTTTTCATGATCTTTGCAAAGGGAAAACAGGGAAGTGCAAGGTCTCCGAATCCCTGGGGTGCATCCTCGAACTCCGGTTCGATATCTACTCCTACTTCAGTCAGCACTGAACGAAGAAGTGAATGTGCGGATTCCCTGAACCGTTGGAGAGGGTCCATTGAACGGTCACTCCCATTCGATGGTTCCCGGAGGCTTATTGGTGATATCGTACACCACCCGGTTCACCTTGTCCTTCATGGTATTGGTGATCCTCTGGGAGATCTTCTCGAGGACCGCATGGGGGATATGGGAATAATGGGCGGTCATGGCATCCAGGGATTCCACTGACCGGATAACAATGGTATACCCGTAAGCACGGACATCTCCCTGCACTCCCACCGACTTCACCGGCAGGAGAGCGGCAAAGTACTGCCACGGTCTCGCCATATCCGCCTTCTCGATCTCCTCCTCGGCGATGGCACATGCCTCACGTACGATCTCGGTGCGCTCGGGAGTTGCCTCACCCATGATCCGTATGGCGAGACCCGGTCCCGGGAAGGGCTGTCTGTGCGCAGTTGGGATATCCAGGAATTCGGCGACCTCTCTGATCTCGTCCTTGTAGAGATCCCTGAGGGGTTCCACAAGCTTCAGCCCCATCTTCTCGGGAAGTCCTCCCACATTGTGATGTGATTTGATGGTATCCCTGAGCCCCCCACCGCTCTCTATCCAGTCCGGAGCAATGGTTCCCTGAATAAGGTATTCCGCATCCTCAATTTTTGCCTGTCTCTCGAATATCTCGATGAATTTGTGGCCGATGATCTTGCGCTTTTCCTCGGGATCGATCACACCTTTCAGTGCATCAAAGAACTCGTCTGCCGCCTCGATGAACCTCAGGTTCAGTCCCATGGCCGTAAGGATCTCCTTTATCTCCTCACTCTCCCCCTTTCTCATGTAACCGGTATCAACGTAAACGGACACCAACTTATCCCCGATCGCCCGGTTGCAGATGACTGCAGCCACCGTTGAATCCACCCCTCCCGATGTAGCAATGATGGTTTTTCCGGTAACGGTTTCCCTGAGATCGGCAATTGCGTCCTCTACGAATTTTTCTGCTGAATACATGGTGCACATACAATCCATGAGGTATATAACGATTTTTAGCTCTGCCATTATTCTGATAAATGGGAATCAAAAAACATAAATGACAGTCATGTGGCCTTTCAAATACGCCATAAGGTGAGTGGACACATGACCATCTTCGAATCAGAATCCAATGTTTATCATGGAGCGGTAACAGCCATCTCCGAGGTCCTCGGACTGAAGAAGGACGAGCGTATCCTTATCATTACAAATCCAGACAAGGATGTCTCCGAGATATCCCAGGCCCTTTTTCAGGCAGCCGAGGCATTGGGAGCAAAGCCGGTCCTGATCTATCAGAGAAAAAAGAGTCAGCTCGATCTCTGCGAGGATCCGATCCTGGGAGCAATAGGCACCGAGCCCGAGGTTATCATCTCCATGAGTGCAGGCAAGCTCGGGAAGGACAGGTTCAGGATCGAGAAGCCCTTGGAAGCTGATGAACACAAGTTCGATCATATCTTCACCTATCTCCTGGGGTCAAAGAAGATCAGGGGATTCTGGAGTCCCGGTGTTACCACCGAGATATGGGCGCGAACCGTACCAATCGATTATGAAAAAGTGAGGAAGGAAGCAGCATCTCTCAAGGACATCCTCAACCGGGCGAACTCAGTCCGGATAACTGCTCCCGGAGGTACGGACGTCGTCATTGGTCTTGCAGGACGAAAGACTAAAGTTGATGACGGTAATTTCAGGGAATCCGGTACCGGAGGCAATCTCCCCTGTGGTGAGGCCTTCATTTCACCGGAGCTGGGAACCTCGAAGGGAACCATCGTATTCGATGGCTCCATCTCCCTCTTTGACACTGATGTCGTGATATCCCAACCAATTCTCTGCTCGGTGAAGGATGGATTCGTGACAGATGTCTCGGGTGGTGATGAGGCGGTTCGGCTTCAAGATACTCTGAAACTGTCTGCGGAGAATGCCGTCAAGTTCTTCAAGGAAGGAAAGTTCGATGATCAGACCCGGGACAGTTACATAAGGAATGCCCGGAACCTCGGCGAGTTGGGCATAGGACTCAATCCCGAAGCGGTCATATCAGGAAACATGCTCGAGGACGAGAAGGCGTACCATACCTGCCATATTGCCATCGGTTCCAACTATGACAATGATGCAGCCGCCCTTACCCATCTCGATGGGCTCATCAAGGAACCGACCATTGTCGCTTCTTTCGAAGACGGATCGACCCAAGAGTTCATGAAGAGCGGCGACCTGATCCTGGGATAATGCTTCACTGTGAATGTCTGGGCCGTGTTCTGGTTTGACAAGTGGACCATAACCGCCTTATAAGTAGGATTGACATTCCACCGCGATACCCATGGAGCAGAAAGAGCGTGGAGTGAGCGCCCAGCGGTTCATTCTCTACATCATAGTTGCGGGAATCGCTCTGTTTGGACTTGAGCAGGTGTTTGAATACGGAGCAGGAGATGTTTTCAATGTTGACACTCTTTCAGCTTGGCTGGAGGAGAACAAAGGCTGGGCATGGGTTATGATCCTGGTCTTCTGGCTCATTCAGGCAGTTATAGCTCCCCTACCTGCTCCGATCCTTATTATGACAACCTCAGTGGTGTATGCAGACAGCCCGCTGGGTATTCTCTTTGCCATTGTCCTGACCTGGGTGGGTTCCATGCTGGGAGCGATTATCTGTTTCTGGCTTTCCCGGCACTTCGGCAGGGATTGGGTCATGAGAAAGGGACATCTTGACAGAATGAAGGATCTTGATGGATACCTGGAAGAGAAAGGTGCTTATGTGATCTTTCTGACACGATTGATCCCGATTCTTTCCTTCGACATCGTTTCCTATGCTGCAGGATTGACCCGATTGAGATGGAGAAGCTTCATTAGTGCAACAGGTCTGGGGATGATCCCCACTAATGTGATCTTCATCCTCTTTGCTGCGGAAGCCCTTTCCCAGGATAAGACAGGCCTTGTGGTGATCAGTATCGTCGGTCTTGTCATGTTGGGTGTTGCTTCATACCTTCTTTTCTGGCTTATGAACGATT
>CAZTGJ010000011.1:0-21752 GCA_964613025.1 uncultured Thermoplasmata archaeon
AACTAGTTAAGTATTTTACGGTTGAAGTGCGATGTTTCTCAGGCAGGCTCCTAGGGATTTTATTTGATGTCACTTCACGTTATAGTGTGCAAGCTAATCCACGTATAAGGAAGTAGTAATTGAATTTGGCCTGATGAGATAATAGACCATAATGTTTATCTATATCAGCCAATCGATTGCAATCCACAGGGATTACCATGTATGGTCCATCAGAGATGAAGATAAAAATTACCAATACGACAGCACATATCTGCGTGATCGGTCTTGGATATGTAGGACTTCCAACTGCAGTTCATTTTGCTGAGAAAGGATTCAAGGTTACGGGAACTGATGTGAATTCTGAATCCGTTGCTATGATCAATAACGGAGAATGTCCGCTCACCGATCTCAATCTCGACGATCGTATGAGATCCATGGTCGAGGATGGGATGCTGAAGGCTACCACAGATGTAGCACAGGGTGTGGAGGAGTCGGACGTGATACTCATTATTGTCCCTACTCCAGTGAGAACTGACAGACAGCCGGACCTCTCATTTGTCAGATCTGCAGGAGAATCAGTATCCTCAGGTATCGAGAGATCATCGGAGGGAAAACTGATCATTCTTGAGTCCACGGTATATCCTGGAGTGACCGAAGATATCCTCCTCCCAATTCTTGAGACCAGCGGAAGGAAAACCGGATTGGATTTCGGACTTGCCTACTGTCCTGAACGGTACAATCCCGGGGATCCTGATCATACCATCGAACAGGTTGCTCGGATCGTAGGAGGGATTACCCCGGAATGGGGGGAGGCCGCACAGATCCTTTATCAGACGATCATTCGGGAAGAAGTGACCATGGTGAGAAATATCAGAACCGCAGAGGCGGCAAAGGTCATCGAGAACACCCAGCGGGATCTGAATATCGGGTTGATGAACGAGCTCTCCATGATCTTCGAGAGAATGGGGATCGACATAATGGATGTTATCGAAGCCGCCAAAACGAAGTGGAATTTCAATGTCTACTATCCCGGAGCCGGGGTTGGAGGCCATTGTCTTCCGGTAGACCCTTATTACCTGGTAAAGAAGGCAGAGGAGCTGGGATATCACTCCCAGATCATTACTGCTGGTAGAGCCATCAACGACTACATGCCTTTCCACATCTATGAGATGACAGTGGAAGCGCTGAATGTCAATACGAGAGCTCTCAAGAATTCAAAAATAATCATTCTCGGATTGTCGTACAAAGAGAATGTTGGAGATCTTCGAGAATCTCCTGTCCGGTATCTTATCGATCATCTCAGAAAAATGGAAGCTGATATCACGGTCATCGATCCCTTTATCTCCCCTGCTGCAATCAGAAGATTCGAAGTGAAAAAGGGAATTGATCCGTATGCTGAAGCACAGGATGCTGATGCCATCATTCTCATGACCGCTCATGACCAGTTCAGGGAACTGGATGTCGAAAAACTTCGAAGGGTAATGCGGACTCCCGTGTTCATTGACGGGAGAAGGGTGTTCTCACCCGAGGCTATGTCCGGATACACCTACAGAGCAATAGGAAGGGATATGCGACTCAGCGAGGATTCTTCGTAGTTCTTCTTCATCGCAAACTAATTAGTGTAAAAACACATTTCCTGAACAGTTCCGGAGGCTGACAATATCGGGAATATTGAAAGGTTCAGATTCTGTCCATTATGCACAACCCATCTCACAGAGAAACTCCTTGATGGAACTGTTCGGCTTTACTGTGACAATTGTGGATTTATTCGATTCAGAAATCCGTCCCCCTCGGCTGGCACCATAGCCATTCAGGATGGAAAGATCGTTATGATCAAGCGCGGACGGCCCCCATCTAAGGGAAAATGGGCATTCCCATCAGGTTTTATCGAACTCGGTGAATCACCTGAAAAGGCGGCTCTCAGGGAAATGAAGGAAGAATCCGGAGTTTGTGGTGAGATCCTCGATCTTATCGGAGTGTATTATGAAAACTCAGAGGTCTGGGGGGATCTGCTGGTCATCATGTATCTGGTAAAGGTTACCGGAGGGGAAATAAGAGCCGGGGATGATGCAGATGATGCCAGACTTTTCCATAAAGATAACGTTCCTGCGTTCAAGTTTAAAAGTTTTCGGAAATCCTGGGTGCGGGCACAATCCATGTTCAAGGATTTGGGTTATTCCCTCCGCTGATCGCTCACGATCCTGCCGTCAACAAGTTCAATACTCCTTCCTGCACATTCGGTAAGATTCTTTTCATGGGTTACCAGAATGATTGTTTCTCCACTCCGGTTCAGATCCTCGAAAAGCGTGATTATCTCCTTTGTGGTTTGTGAATCAAGATTCCCGGTAGGTTCATCTGCAAGAATCACTGAAGGTGAGTTTACCAGAGCTCTGGCAATAGCCACACGTTGCTGCTGTCCTCCACTGAGCTCGGAGGGAAGGTGATCCACCCGGTGTTGAAGACCCACTTTTTGAAGCAGTTCGGATGCCCTCTCTTCACTCTCCTTTCGTGTGTGCTCATTGAACCAGAAAGGGATCATCACATTTTCCAATGCTGTAAGATTTTTCTGTAAATTAAAGAACTGAAAAATAAATCCTATTTCCCTCATTCGAATGGCACTTTTCTCCCGCTGGGTCAACTTCTGGATGTCATCCCCCTGAATACGGATTTCCCCGCCAGTTGGAGAATCAAGGAGACCTATGAGATTTAAAAGAGTTGATTTGCCACTTCCGGATGGCCCGGTCACGGTGATGAATTCACCGCAATTAACCGTGAAATCAACATTATCGATTGCACGAACGGTCTCCTTGCCAGATGTAAAATACCGCTTTACATTCTTCAGTTCAATGATCGCTGAGTGAATGGGTGAGGGTTCTAACATAGTAGGCACTCCAATCATGTAATATGACTTAAAGCTTACAGAAAGAGGACCGTAAATGATAAAACAGTGATGAATAATCGATATCCATGATTGTTAATGGGACGGACATCCTTTACATGGACGATATCGATGGGAATTACATAAAAGAGTTCGGAGCGATATGTAAGGAAATCAAAGAAGACGAGAAAGGAAGAGGCTACCTCGTTCTCGACCGAACAGCATTCTATCCGGCAGGGGGGGGGCAGGAATCGGATACAGGAAATCTTGGTTTCACGGATCCCATTTCAGGGGAAACACTTTCCCTTGTGATTTCAAGGGTAGCAAAGAAGGATGATATTCGGCACTACGTTGAGGAAGGTGATGCAATCCATATAGGGAAGCTGACACCTGGACAAGAGGTTACGTGCAGTCTGGACTGGAAAAAAAGGTACCAACACATGAGAATGCACACAGCACAACATCTTGTTTCGGCAGTCGTGTACAATATAACTGGAGCATTAACCGTTGGAAATCAAATCCATGCGAAGAGGTCAAGAATCGATTTTTCTCCTTTGTCCCATGATAAAGTGGATACAAAGGATATTGAAAATCAATGTAGCGATTTTATCAGAATGAATCCCAGAATCAGAGTGTTCTTCGAAAAACGATCAATTATTGAGGGTACTGTGGATGCCGAGCGATGCAATGTGAGCCTCATCCCGCAATCTGTCCGGGAATTGAGGATCGTTAAGATCGAAGAGGTGGAATTGTGCCCATGTGCAGGTACACACATCAGGGATCTTGCGGAGCTGAACGGTATCAACATCGAAAGTGTGCGGTCAAAGGGAAAAGAAAAAGTCAGAATAACCTATGAACTCCTTTAAATCGCTCTTCAGAGTATTCGATGAAATTTCTCTATGTGATATCCCACTCTAATACCACCATTGAACAACTTCTTATCACATCTTTCCAGGAAAGGAAAGTTTCTTTCAAAATATATTCATTGTATATTCAACTACCAGATTCCGGTCTTGATATATTCAGCTGCCTTCATTCCTGCAACACACCCCTCTCCTGCAGATTTTATTGCAGTCAGAATCACTCCGGTGACATCCCCGGCTGCAAAGATTCCAGTAACCTCTGTTTTCTGGTCCCTGGTCACCCGAACGAAACCGTCTGTAGCGAGATCGCATCCAAGTTTGGAGGCCAGCTCAGAGTTTGGTATCCGTTCACTGCATACAATCATTGCATTTGCCTGAACATTGACATGGGTGTCATCATCGATATTTCTCAGGATGACCTCCTGTAGATGACCATTACCATTCATTGAACTCACTTCATGATTTTTAAAAACCGTTATTTCGTTCTTGTGGTGGGTCACCATAGTATCAAGCTCATGCATGGTCATTGGTGATGCACTGCAGTCGGATTGTCCACAGATAAGGGATATTGATTTTGCAAGAGGTAGGAGCCATGGAATAAATTGAACTGATGAATCTCGCAATCCAGCAATAACCACATGCTTTCCTTGAAATTCATGAGCGTCGTAGAGTGGATAATACGTGATCCCCTTGAGGGAAGTATTTCCAATATCTAATTCGCGGGGTCTGGAGCCGGTTGCAAAAATGATACACTTGGAAAGGTAACTGCCATAATCCGTCTTTACCAGGAAACGGTAAGGAACTCCACTGGAGTTCATCACAATATCCACCACCTCCTCCCGCTTGATATCTACTGAAAAATCATTTTTTACCTGCTCCTCGATATTTTTCGATAACTGCTCCCCAGTGACATTTCGTAATCCTGGATAGTTCTTCCGTTGAATGGTTTCGGATATCTGTCCGACGTAAGGAGACTTTTGAATCACTATTCCGTCCAGTGCCATCATAGAAGCGTACATTGCTGCCGTGAGACCCGCAATTCCGCCCCCAATAATAATAACATCCTTTCTCAGAGGGTTAGTGTTCATGCTATCATCCTTTACCCGGAAGTAAACTACCATCCCCTAAAGGAGCTGGCGTTTTCCGGCGTATCGTTATTCGAGCCATTCATCTCCGCCCTGAAGGACGGAGCGTTCTGGGTCGTACCATGTAAAAAATTATCCGGATATAATAACTTTACTGGTTCTAACACCATACTTTTATTCCCCAGGTATGTCATTCTGAGGGTTGATACTCGTTAGGTTCACTATCCATCGGATGTCTCAGCGCCACTTTTAACAAGATCCGTGAGTGTGACCATGTACTGTTCGTTGATCAGATTATCGAGAAGCTTCATATCTTTACTCAATGATTCCCTTACTTTGTAGAAGGCTATCCTCATCTGAATATCCCTTGTTTTTCCGATCTGTTCGTTGATAGTGTCGAAAATGGCAATCTGCCGTAACTTTAAAAATTTTACCCGCTTGGTAAACCAGGTTCTGTCCTCGTGCTCCTGAAGGTCCATTTCTCTTTTCAGTTTTGCAAGATAACTCTTCAATTTCAGGATCTCCCGGGATATCCTCTCGATCTCCTCAAGGGGATCTGTAATCGATTTGCGCTCTGATGGGCGAGGTTGCTTCCGGATTTTTTTCGATACTTTTCTCTGGGTGCCTTTCTTTTTCACTGGCTCTCTCATTTTTATTAGGTCTCTCTTTTCCACTAGGTCTCTCTCACCATCTGTGGCATGGGACTCACTGATAATTTCGCGAATACCTTCCGAACTTTGTGGTTTGAGAAATTTTACCAGTGCCCGAGATAGGTCGGTCAAGGAAAGATCTACATCCACATTCCGTACTTCGTATAAAGATGATGGGTGATGATGATCACCGGAAATAGTATAGATCTTCAAGTAATCAGAAATCTCGGTATTTGATTCCAAATTTGAAAGGTTCATGAGAATGATGAATGAATCCGGATAGTGGTTGAGCCATAATTGATGAAAAGATCTCATTTCTTTATTGTAGGAAATATCCAATCCCATCGAAGATGCAAACCATCCAACAACATCAACTCCAGACGGATCTTCTTCCATATGTGAAAGAAGGTCATTCACTTGTGATTCGGTGGGAGTTCTATTTGCTGATGAATCCTTAGGAACGGAAAGAGCACGGGAAACATAGACCATATTCTCAGCTCGTTTCCCCACTAACCCGCCGATTATGGTCTGGTAATTCGATTTTTTTCCTGCAAAAAGGGAATTGAGGAATATCGAGAGAAAACTCTCCGTGGAAAATCGTACCCTTCGAATAGGAACCTTAACCGTCATTGTCCTCACTTCTCTCACCGGCTCTCAAACCGTTTCGATAGGGCAGTCTTCTCAGATTTCCGCATCTGAGACAGGTTGTGGTCATTTTCCCGTGTGTTAATCTAATACGAGAGGTTCTCCCGGGAAGAAGGTACGAACGACATTTCCTGCAGATCCTCACACGATATTGGGAAGGAATCCTGAGATTGTAACGCATTCCGATCTTCTGAGAGAGGTCAACGTATCTATGGGAATAGTGAATGTCCCCGTTGCGGGCCTGTTGCTCCGCAAGGGACAGTAGAAGCTCGATCCTCTGCTTTGCAGTAGTGATCATCTCCCTGGTCCTTCTCCCCCGCCGTCCCATTTTAATTCACCTATAAACCGACTCTGCAGCGTTTCTCAATTCTTCAAGGCTTTTCGCCGGATCTGAATCGAAAATCGAAGATCCGGCAACGATCAGCTCAGCTCCACCCTTAATTAACAATGGAATGTTCTGAAGGTTCACTCCCCCGTCTACTTCGAGAACGGCATGAGGATTTTTCTCCCGCAATAAATCAGATGCGCGCTTGATCTTCGAAAGGATCGAAGGAATGAATTTTTGGCCTCCATATCCCGGATTAACGCTCATGATGAGGAGCAGGTCCAGTTCATCCAGAACTTCCTCGACGGCAGATAATGGAGTTGCGGGATTCAGTGCAACTCCCGCCATGACATCGAATTCCTTGATCCGGGTAATCATTCGATGAAGATGGGAGGTTGCTTCAGCATGAACAGTGATGATATCTGCTCCTGCAAGCACAAATTTTTCGACCTGGAGCTCCGGATTCTCAATCATGAGATGAACATCGAGCCTCTGGGATGGATTCTCCTCAGTAAGATATTTCCCTATGGCATCAAGTACTCCCGGTCCAATTGTTATTTCTGGTACAAAGTGTCCATCCATAACATCAACATGCAGATATTCAGCGTCCTTCACCTTTCTGATATCCTGCATGAGCAATGCAAAATCTGCAGAAAGTATGGAAGGGGCAAACATGATTTCCCTTTCTGTGTTCATCCTCATCACTTCAAATTGAGACCAGTCTTACATTTGGGACAGGCCACTTTCAGTGGCCTCTTGGGATTGCTCACCTTGAACTTGGTACTGCACTTCGGACAGGAGATCAGTGCTGGTCCTTTGGCCTTGGGAGCACCTGCCTTTGGTCCGGGTTTCGGACCCGGTGCCGCACCAGGCTTACCTTTGAGTGTGAACTTGGTACTGCACTTCGGACAGCCAATGGTCAGCGGACGCTTGGGATTGGAGACCTTCACGCCGGTGTGACATTTTGGACATTTCACATGCGCAGGACCAATTGCCTTGGGCGTCGGTGAAGTAGCTGGTTTGGGTCTGGGTTTCGGACCCGGTGCCACTCCAGGCTTACCCTTGAGTGTGAATTTGATACTGCATTTCGGACAGCCAATGGTCAGCGGACGCTTGGGATTGGAGACCTTGATACCGGTTTGACACTTTGGACACTTCACGTGGGCAGGCCCCTTGGCCTTTGGTACTGGTGCCGGAGCAGTTCGTGGTGCGGGTTTCGATCTTGATGCCGCCCTGGATGGAGGTCCCCGTTGAGTAGTGATAGGTGCTTCGTATTCCTCAGGGGCAGCTCCAGCATCATAATCCTCGTCCTCTCCCCATTCGTCTGCTCCCCAGCTATCCTGCGGTGCGTCACCCCACGCTCCCTCTTCCTCATCGTCCTTGTCCAGAACCAGGAATTTGAGTGCCGCGACCATCACAACAATGACAACAGCCAGACTCCCACCAAAAATTGCTTTAGGAAATTCACCCTGGGTCTCGATATTAGTATTTTTATCGGTGGGGTCACCGATTGTTGTTATGGTGATCTCAGATTTAACAAATTTATGACCGTCAGATGGGTCTGTATTATCAGGAGTCGTAACTATGATTATTATTAAAAATTCACCTTCTCCCGAATCACTTGCAGCCTCCAGAATAACACTTAAATATATGTCGGAATCAATTTCATGAGTTTGGGGATTGACATACTTCCGCTCAATACCACCGGGAGCAGGAAATTGAACAGCAACAAATGTGAGATTGTCAGGGAGGTCTTCAATCTCAAGACTGACTTCTTCCTGATAGATATTTCCGATATTCGTCAGTTTAATGGATATAAGCGACTGCCGTCCGGCTGTCACTGTTTTTTCATCCTGGTCACTCCCATCGAATTCAATGTCGATGTCATTATATGGGGTCACTTCAACAGAAACCAAAATTGTGTCGACGATTTCCTTATCATCCTTATTATCGATCGTGATCTCAAAGGAATAGGTGTCTGCGAATGCACTGAAATTCACTTCAATGTTCGGATAGAATCTGGTATCTCCCTCAGCTACCTGAACGGTATAAGAACGTCCTTTGTCCTTTCTCCTGCCTGAATCTGTAAAGATATGAGGATAAATCTCTTTTGATGAACCTGTTTCCTCTCCTTTCACGTCTTCAGGACTTGAGATTTTGATGGAGATATTTTTTGGAGAGCCAGCATTGTTATCGATGGTGAGGATTTCCTCGAAAACCGTGGAAATGGCGCGATCAGAATTGTCAACCTCAAACTCAGTTTGAGACAATGAAGCACTCATACCCCCGCCTTCTGCAGAATCAAGATTGGGAATGGTAAAAAGGAGAATTCCAATGGCTAAGGCCAGTATGAGTGTGAATGATCCAATGATGTTGAGGGTTCGATTCATAAAGTTCTTCCTCTGGGTCTCATGTTCTTCAATTTTATTATATATTTTTTTATTATAAGGTTAATGGTATTGAATTTTGACAAGGAACTTTTTTCCATCATTCGGTAGGGAATGAACGTGATTTCATGCTTAAATACTTATTCCATTTCTACAATCATACCCACGGCATTTCCGCCACCTAGACATAGGGTACAGAGTCCACGGTGGGCTTTTCTGTTCTTCATAGCATAGAGGAGGGTGGTAAGCACTCTGGTCCCGCTGGCTCCAATGGGGTGTCCAATGGATACGGCGCCACCATGTACATTGAAACTTTTATCCGGAATGTCAAATTCCTTCTGAACCGCAACGGAGGCTGTTGCGAACGCCTCGTTGTGGTCGAAGATGTCGATGTCCTCCACAGAGAGCCGGGATTGTTTGAGAAGTCCTTTGATATTTGGGATCGGAGCGTACATGACCAGCTCGGGTTCGACACCCGCCATATGATAATGGGTGATCTTAGCAAGAGGTTCAATCCCCTTTTTCTCAGCAACGTCCTTGGCCATGACGACACAGGCACTTGCACCGTCACTGATCTGGGAGGCGTTTCCGGCGGTTACGATCCCGTCCTTCTGGAATACGGGTTTGAGCTTCTGCAGCTTCTCAAAGGTGGTGTTTCCCCGAACTCCTTCATCATGATCGAAGAGTATGGTCTCCTTCCGCTGCTTCACCTCAACCGGGAGGATCTCTTCCTTGAATAGTCCTTCCTCCTGGGCTTTGGCTGCGAGCTGATTGCTCCTGAGAGCGAACCTGTCGGCTTCCTCCCTGCTCACATCGCATTTCTGTGCAACGATCTCGCCGGTATTACCCATATGGAAATCGCTGTATTTGTCCCACAGTCCGTCGAAAACCATTGAGTCCACCATCTCGTTGTTGAATAATCTGTACCCGTATCGTGCGTTCCTGAGGAGATAGGGAGCTTGGTTCATATTCTCCTGCCCCCCTGCAACGATGATATTGGCATCACCTGCTTTGATGGCCTGAGCACCCAGCATCACAGCCTTCAGACTGGAACCACAAACCTTGTTCACAGTGAATGCTGGAACCTCAACCGGGATACCGGCAAAAATCATTGCCTGACGGGCCGGATTCTGTCCGAGACCTGCCTGGAGCACATTTCCCATAATAACCTCATCGAGCTCGCCCGCTTCTATAGATGAGCGGTTCACAGCCTCCTTCAGGACAAGGGCTCCGAGTTCTGGTGCTGAAATATCTTTCAGGGTTCCGCCGAACTTTCCCACTGGGGTTCTGACTGCACTGGTGATAACAACTTCCCGCATGAAAACACGTCCTCAAATGTAATTTGAGGTCATGCAATTTCATTATAAAGTTTTGGATATTGAATGGTCGCGGATGACAACAAGGTACACGGATTATTCATCTATCAGGGGTAATCGCGGATGAAGTAAAAGTGGATTTCATGTGCGAATGGAATATGGATGAAAATCAGTAATTGTTGATTGTTATTTTTAGTTTAGGGGAGGACGATGCTCCGAGCAATTAGGTACAACCTGCAGGACCGGGAGCCAGTTGTTGTGGTGACTATTGTTGTATAAATCAATGAGATACGTCACACCCACGATCATACAAAACGAATACCCTAGGAGCAAGTGGGGGTAAAAGGGGGGGGCAGAAGGGAGGGGACAACGAGAGAGAGATTACAAAACCGGATTGAACAAGCCCACATGGAATCAGAAATCCAGGCATACAATACCAGCAAAAAATTAATCCGCAAAATCCGCCGCATCCGGCTTATCGACCACTTCAGATTCGAACACATTGTGTTCAATCAACCTCTGCACTTCGTGCATCCCCCGTGCTCAAACGTAGCGACAATAAGTTGTCACTCGTTATCGACCCCTTCGGGGTCAACCCGAACTCAGGCAAGCCCTCATTCGTAATCTGTGTTCTCGTCGTATCAGTGATAATCCGCGTGCTGCGTTATATCCACGTAAATCCATCCCCAATCCGCTTCAATCTTATGAACCGCAACGCTTAAAACATGAATGGCCATGTGACACCTATGAATTCTGTAGAAAATGATGATCAAGGGGAAGGGAACCTCAAGGTTCTTTCCATCGATGGCTGGAGAGCTGGTATCCGCTTCTCCTCATGCCACCTGATCCCTCACCACAGGAAATGCTCCAGACTTCACGGTCACACCTATGTACTTCATCTCAAGATCAAAGGATACACCGACGAATCGGGTTTTCTCATGGATTTCTCAGAGATCAAGCGCTGTATGGAGGAGATTGCAGAATCTCTGGACCACAGGATACTCCTTCCTGGTAGAAACCCTCATATTTCTGTAAAAGAGATAGATAATGAAAATGCAATCAAGGTCAATTATCAGGAAAAGCGTTATATCTTCCCGAAAGAAGATGTCCTTATCCTGGATCTGGTGACTCTCACTGCTGAGGTTCTCTCTGAGTATATGGTACATGAATTCGTCAGGATCGCCAATATTCCGGAGAATATCATTTCAATCAAAGCTGGAGTCGACGAGGGACCGGGGCAGGGGGCATGGAGCACCATGAGGTTGCGGTGACCCTCGGCTTGGGGAATAAATAGCTTGAGATGTTAAGATGTGAAATTGTTTTCGTAAAGGGAAGTTCTCATGCTCCAACTACTGCATCGATATCCGGTTTTGGCCTTTCCACTATTGGAAGAATCCGGGAGAGCTTTTCATTCAGTCCCGTTTTTCTCGAGCCAACCAGAGCATAATTGAGCACATCCTTCAGGGTATCCACCGGTATCACCTGAATGACCTTCCGATACTTCTTTTCCATGATCACATCTCTGAGATTGTGTCGTGGGATGAGAACTGTCTTGATTCCGGCTTCAGCCGCACTTTCGATCTTCGCACTCACTCCACCAACAGGAAGCACCTGACCCCGAATGCTCAGTGATCCGGTCATGGCAACGTCCTGCTTCACCGGGAGATCCTCCAGTGCGGAGATGACTGCTGTGGCAATAGAAATAGATGCGGAGTCACCTTCAACACCCTCATAGGTCCCGACGAACTGAACATGAACATCATAGTTCGTAATGTCCTTTCCTGTAAATTTCTTGATGACAGCCGAGACATTGGTTACGGCCTCTCTGGCAATTTCGCCCAGTTTCCCAGTAGCAATGATCTTCCCCTCTTCCCGTGAGGAGGGTGGGGTAATTTCTGCGACGATGGGAAGCAGGATTCCGGAATGTTCATTGGTGGAGGAAGATGAATTCATCACTGCAAGACCATTTACCATACCGATCTGCATTCCGGATGTAAGGAAGCTCCGGTATTCCTTCCGATTCTCGATGTACCGGTCAGCGATCTGCTGTTCAAGTGATCGGGCCATCTTCTTGGCTTCAATGACGTGATCTCCGGTGACTATTGGTTCCTCGAGCTCTCGGGCAACGTCGCCTGCCGCCCTGATCAGCCCTCCAAGCTCTCTGAGCCTGAGAGTAAGATGGCCACGCTTGCCACTCCTTCGATGGGCCTCCCGTAATATCTCGGTGACCGCACTCTTGTCGAAGTGGGGGATCTTCCCATCTTTGATGACCTCCTGAGCGATGAAACGAATGATCTTTTCCCTGTTTTCCTGTGTATCATCCATAGTGGATCTGATGTAAATCTCATATCCGTATCCGCGTATCCTTGACCTCAGGGCGGGATGCATTCCATCAAGTGAATCAAGATTTCCGGCGGCAACCAGGATAAAATCGCAGGGAACCGGTTCCGTCTTCACCATAGCACCGGAAGAACGTTCTGATTGTCCCATGATCGGGAATGCCTTCTCCTGAATGGCGGTGAGCAGACTCTGTTGGGATTCTATTCTCAGCAGATTGATCTCGTCGATGAAGAGAATTCCTTTGTGGGCTTTATGGATGGCTCCACCCTCAACACGTTCGTGGGCTGGGGTCTCAAGACCTCCGGACTGGAATGGATCGTGCCTGACATCCCCAAGGAGGGCGCCTGCATGTGCACCGGTTCCATCCACATAGGGAGCCCTGTCCTCATTGCCATGGGAAACCACCAGCTTTGGGACATTCAACACTTCTTTTTTCTGTCCCATGTACATCCGGGATGCGATCATGATGAAGGCAGCAGCCATGATCCCGAAGAATAAAGCGGTGATATCCCCTGAACTGATAACATAAAGAATAGCAAGGAAAACGATTCCCATCACAATGAACATGACGGTCTGTGCACTCCGATCCTTGACCTTCTGTGCCTCGGCCTTCTGGACCTTCACGATCTCCTTCGCTTTTCCTGCAGGGACGGATTGGATCCTGGGCACATTGGAATCCTCGGGATTATAATAGGCAAGGATGTCCTGGAGCTCCTCCTGTGGAAGAAGCTCCGCCATAGCACGAGCAACCATGGATTTTCCGGTTCCGGGATCTCCGATGAGCATGAGATGTCTTCTCTGTTCTGCTGCTTTCTTGGCAACTTTAACTGCATCGCCCTGTCCGATGACCTGGTCTATCATCTTCGTTGGAATGGGTATTGATTCCGTTGTTTCGAAATCCAATGGAGCCATCCAATCGTCTATTGATGGAAGTGATTCTGATCTTATATTGGTATCGGTACTGGTATCATAAGCCATGATTTACACCATTTCCCGGCATAGATCGTGCCTGCGGACGGATTTTGCTCTTCGATTCAATATAAATCTTTTCCCATTGGAGATATTAGATAAATACGAGGGAAAAATCATGTCGAAGGAAGCAAATATTCAATTAATCAAGTGCTTGTTTATCTTATTTTTGGTTTAACGTTTAAATTACTCACTTTTTGTCAGTCTCCCCCCCCGCCCCCTCTGTTTCGCTACGGTTGTTCGTTTCCTCAACTAATTTCTCATCCGCGAAAGATAGGAGCTCCTCAAGTTCATCATGTTCAATGATAACGCTCACATTCATGTTCGGTTGTACCCCAAGCTTGACCTTGTGAGCCATCCGTCCTTCGATACCATGGAAGGATCCACACTTGCACCGTACGGGAAATGGATCCTTCAGTCGTATGACCTCTCCGTGAAGCCGGGTGATCTTGGAGGGGTCGAAGAATGTAAACTCATCTCCGCATTTCTCGCATCGTATGGTAAGCATAACGGTTTCATGCCGCAGTCCTGAATAACAGCTAACACAGAGAGGGAACAATCCTTCGCCCCGCTCCCCTGATCGATATTTGCTCTCACATGTCGTGCAGAACATTTCTCCACAGAGAACACAGTTCATCAGTCGGTCATTGAATGGATCCACATCAGTGTCACACTGAGGGCAGGAGAAGATTATGATCTTCCGAACGGTCCCATTATTTTTATCGAGGAAATCTCCACAGCGGCATTCCTGAATTTTGAGTCGATTAAAGAGGTACTGCTTGGAGCATTTTGGACAGGTCACCTCAAGACCGATGACCTCATCTTTCTCCATCTCCCGATAACACTTCCTGCAGAGCGGGAATTCATCGGTGTTTCTTGGTTCACTCCTGAATTCCTTCTCGCATCTTGTGCAGAATTCTGATCTGCAGAGAGCGCATTTCACGTGTTTGTAGGTAAACAGAGAAATTGTCTGACCGCAGATTGGACATTGTTTCATTGGACCATCCCATCGCTCATATTCACATACTTCATTCTTGGATACATTTCGATTAACCCATTTCACACTGTATCATCGATAGGTTATATTCTTTTCCTTTTCTTGATGGACGATGTATTATCATGGAGAAATTGGGGGTAAAGAGAAATCCAGCAAAATCTGGGGAATGGAAGAGGGGAAATGGGGGGAGGGATCAAATGATGATGAGCATTGATCTGCGAGGGAAAGGGGGGAACAAATGATGATGAGCATTGATCTGCAGGGGAAGGAGGGTGGGTAGTAATTCCAGATTAACGTTGGAATAGAATGGAAATTGGAATCGGGAGATAATTTAAAATAATCCTCCGGGCGAAGGAGGTACCATGAATCTGAAGCCATCGTATAAACCAGAATATCGCACGGTCATCAATCAGTTCATAGAAACGAAAGTACGGGAAGCGGGGGCGGCGGGGGTTGTGCTGGGACTCAGCGGAGGATTGGATTCTGCGGTGACTGCGGCTCTGGCAGCAGAAGCATTGGGCAAGGACAAGGTGCAATGTCTCATCATGCCCTATGATCCGAATGCCGCTGGGGGTGAGGTGGGGGAAAAGGGAAAAGATGCCAACAGTAATGGAGAACAGCAATCCACGGAACATGCAGTGATCATGGCCGAGCAGTTCGCTCTGGAATACGAGATCCTTCCGATAAAAGAGGGAGTGGATGCGGTCATGAACCTCGCCAATCTTTCGGATGTCCAGAAAAAGGTCAATACCACTGCTGCCGGGAATGTGAGGGCGAGGATCAGAATGGTCACCCTTTTCTACTATGCGAATCTCAACAACTATCTGGTACTCGGTACATCCAACAAATCCGAACTGCTGGTTGGTTATTTCACGAAATTCGGGGACGGGGGAAGCGATGCAATGCCGATCGGAGACCTCTATAAGACCCAGGTATTCGAACTCGGACACAAACTCGGCATCCCCAAAGAGATCCTCGAGAAACCACCCACCGCCGGCCTGGTGCAGGGACAGACCGATGAAAAGGATCTGGGAGTGAGCTATTCCGCTCTCGATCAGATCCTCTCGGGGATCGAACGATGGCTTGCACTGGAGGATATTGCAGAGATAACCGGAATTCCTTTAACAACAGTAGAACGCATCCAATCGCGTGTACACCGGTCAGCCCATAAAAGATATCTCGGAATGATTCCCAAGATCGGCCTCAGAACACCGGGTTATGACTGGCGGGAGAATGTGTCACTTCTTTCGTTTTCTCAGGAACCGCTTGATTGAACTGGTGCTTGGGAGGGTTCCGCCGCCGGACTTGGCAAAATCCACAAGGATCTCTTTTTGTTTGTCCGTGAGCTTTTTGGGAACATCGATGATGATAGTCACCATATGATCCCCTTTCCCATAACCCTGGGGTACGGTGACACCCTTCCCTCTTAATCGGAAAATGGTTCCGTGAGTGGTTCCGGGAGGGATCTTGAGTTTTGCCATTCCATCCACGGTCTCCACCTTTATCTCATCCCCGAGTGCAGCCTGAACAAAGGATAGTGGGGATGTACTGTGAATATCATATCCCTCTCGGGTAAAGATCTCATGGGGCTGCACGTATACAATGAGGTCAAGGTCTCCTGGAATCCCGTCCTTTGACTGGTTTCCCTCTCCCCGCATTCGGATCCTTGTATGAGTATCCACACCGGCGGGGATCTTCACCTTGATGCTTCTCCGTTTCCTGATCATCCCCTTTCCTTTACAAACCGTGCACGGGGTCTGAATGATCTTTCCGGAACCTCCGCAGGTTGAACATGGGGCAACGGATACAGTGCGGAAGAATCCCTGCTGTCGAACATGCTGGACCTGGCCCGCTCCACGACATGCGGTACAGGTATCCACTTGAGAACCTTCCTGCGCTCCCGAGCCAGAGCAATCCGGACACTTTTCAATCCGATAGAGGTCGATCTCTTTATCGGTCCCGAAGATGGCCTCCTTGAAATCAAGCTCCATCTCGTAGACAAGGTTCTCACCCCGCTGCTGCCTACGAACATTCCGTCCGCCGCCTCTCCCGCCGCCACCAAAGCTCCCAAATATGTCGCTAATGTCTTCGAAATGGGAGAAATTCTGCCAACTGAAACCGCCGCCTCCGAACTCGTTGCTCACTCCTGCATGACCATACTGATCGTAGCGTTGACGCTTCTCCTTGTCAGCCAGAACCTCGTATGATTCAGAAATCTCCTTGAACTTCTCCTCTGCCTTCTTCTTCTCTTCCTCACCTTGATGGGAGTCAGGGTGGAACTTCATGGCAAGCTTTCTGTAGGCTTTCTTGATCTCTTGTTCAGTGGCGTCCTTGGAAATTCCCAGTACTTCGTAATAGTCCCGTTTGGACATAAGAGCCACAATTTTGCACTTCTATATATAGTTCACCCACGAATGTGATATGTTTGGTTTCTACATGTGATGTGTTGATTCAACAATGTGAGATATTATGAAAAGTTACAGTTAATAAATTAATTGACATGAGATCATCTCGATTTTATTCCTATGACATATTTGAAATAATATAATATTTGGTTTGGAAATTAGAAAAGATCCAATGAAATTCTATTTTATATTTGGCCCCAGGGAATGTTTAAATACCACATTGTAGGATTCCAATTCCTAACATGCTATATTTTGGTATGATTGGGTAACTCTTTCACATGAAAGTTGAAAACCATGAGTGATTGACCAATGAACATGAAACCATTGAAACCTGGGGTTAATTCTCATTCGGATAGAAACATCATTGATAATCAGGAACTGAAAGACCTGGCAGGGGAATGGAGGTCTCCAAACGGGATCCTCTTCGTTCCCATCCCTGCTGGTACCTTTACCATGGGGTCACCTGAAATGGATGATGCAATATGCCGTGAGATTACCATCTCCACACCATTCCTTCTTGGAAAATATCCGGTAACGCAGGTCCAGTGGATACGGATCATGGGTACCAATCCATCTGGCTTCCCGGGGAGATGTCATCCCGTGGACAATGTTTCATGGGACAACTGCATCGAGTTCATAGAAAGGATTAATGAAATAGAATGTGAGTTTGGCCATGATTACCGATTGCCAACTGAGGCGGAGTGGGAATATGCATGCCGGGCAAGGTCGACAAGTCGCTACTGTTTTGGAGAACATGAGGACGAACTATCCGAATACGCCTGGTACGGGAAGAATGCAGAAGATCGGACTCATCCGGTTGGCCAGCTAAAACCGAACCTTTGGGGACTGCACGACATGCATGGGAACATCTGGGAATGGTGCCATGACGCATACAGTGTATACTCGATCAGCAAACGGATCGATCCTCGGGGACCAACGAAGGGAGGGGAGAGGGTGAATCGGGGTGGATGCTGGGTGAGCCGACCCCTGCGGTGCGAATCAGCGTACAGGATCTGTGATGGGCATCAGATATCAGGTCCCTATCTTGGCTTCAGACTTTTACGAGAGCTGTGAGAATCGAACCCAGAGATTATTAATAACTGTGGGTCCGGAATCAATTATCTCCAAGCTTTGCACGTTCTACAAAACCAACGCTGATATTTTCCCATGAAGACCATTGGTTGATGACAAGCCGGACAGGAGGAACCCGACGCAGAGGGTTGGGGGGTGGGGGCCGGAGGAGGAGGATGAGGAGGAGGATGAGGAGGAGTGGAAGAAGTAGTTTCCGGATGTATGTTGGCTGATGTGACGGGCTGGCTTGAGCCTGCAGGATCCATTGGAGATACACCCAATAGCTGTTTCAAACCCTCCAATTCCCGTTCCAATATCACAACTCTTTCAGGTAGATCCTTCATGACCTCCTCCCGTTCACTATCGGACATCATCGCTCCGCTCTCCTTCGCATCCCGAATTGTCAGAGAAACGATATTCAACCCCATGTTCCGCAAATCTTTTACTGCCACAGCATGGATCTCCTCAGACACCATACATCGATCCGCCCTGATCTGGTCCAGGGTCAGAGTTATGCAAACGCCCCTGACATGACCCTCGATTGTATTTTTTACCACATACTCGACCTCTTCCGCACTCTTCTTGAGAAGCATCACTGCAGCGGTTTTCAGCGTGTCTTCCGTCGGGTCGATTTGCGCCTGGACAACGACCTCAATATCGATAGATTTCCTATCGTCAGTCTGGATTTCACGGATCGTGAGATCCAATGTTGTAATACACAGGTCCAGCCAGGACCAGGATTCGATGATCGGAAGGATGAACTTTCCACCTGAGGTGTAGATTTTCATCCCCGATCCATCCCGAGTACGTGCTCCGAAAACCACCATGGCCTTGTTTGGTGGGACCTTGACGTATCTGGATGCAAACGCCATTATTGAAAACATCATCACTAATATCATCACAATAGCCATTTCAAGGATCATTATTTTCCACCTCCGAATCCGTAATTATTATTGTCCATAGGTTACACCGCACTTCAAGCCTTGTCCCCGTTCATAATCTTTTTCTTTTTCGTACTACCCTACGTTCTTGTTGGGGTGGGGTAAGATGGGATTTGCATTTCATGATGAGCTTATCTTTTGATCATTGAGGGGTGAATGGTATGATACGTTTTCAGTGAACTATTTGCTGTCAGGTGGGGGGGTGGGGGAGGTGGGGGAGGTGGGGGGAAGCGTAGGTAGAGAATTGATAATCAAAGGGTGCCTACTCCTCGTTGACCCGTTTCATAGTGCAGAGAAAGTGCCTGAGGACCGGGGGTTCATGGTCGAATTTCATACCAATAATCTCGTCCTTTCGCTCTTTGATAGCAGCCAACCCTTCAACGACAACATCCATATGATTGTTGGTATACACTCGCCGGGGGATAGTAAGCCTGAGGAGGTCCATCTTGGGCAGACGTTCTTCACCTGTCAAGGGATCTCTCCCGTCCAGAATCGTTCCGATCTCAACACCCCTTACACCACACTCGATGTATAACTCAATTGACAAGGTCCAGGCAGGGAACTGGGTCTGGGGGATGTGGGGAAGGAATGCCTTTCCGTCCACATATACCGCATGACCACCGATAGGATTCATAATAGGGATACCAGCCTCCTTCAGCTTTTTCCCAAGATAGTGGGTCTGTCCAATACGGGCGGTGAGATAATCCAGCCGCACTCCCTCATAGAGTCCTCGGGCCATTGCCTCAATATCCCTACCAGCAAGCCCTCCATACGTAGGGAATCCCTCATAGAGAACACCAAGTAGAGCACATTTCTGGTAGAGCTCTTCATCCCGCATTGCAATGAATCCACCGATATTGACGATAGCGTCCTTCTTCGCGCTCATGGTAAGACCATCGCCATAGGACATCATTTCTTTGACGATCTCCCGGATTGTTATATCCTTATATTCATCTTCACGTTGCTTGATGAACCAGGCATTCTCAGCATACCGGGCAGCATCGAAAAACAATGGAATGCGATGCTCCTTTGCTATTGCATGGACCTGACGAATATTCTCCATGGAAACAGGCTGACCACCACCGCTGTTGCAGGTCACCGTCACCAATATGTAGGGTACCTTTTCCCGGCCATAATCGAGAATCGCTTTTTCAAGTTTCCCAATGTCAACGTTTCCTTTGAAAGGATGGTCGATCTCCGGATGGTAGGCCTCATCGATGGTGCAGTCCACAGCGATCCCATGCTTATCCTCGATGTGTGCCTTAGTGGTGTCGAAGTGTTTATTCCCTGGGATCGCATCCCCTTCCGCTATAAGGACTTTATCGAGGACATGCTCAGCACCACGTCCTTGATGAGTTGGGACAACATAGGGAAATCCCATGATATCATTGATTGCCTCTTTCAGGTGAGCGAAGTTCTTAGAACCGGCGTATGTTTCATCCCCCTTCATGATACCTGCCCACTGATTGTCGGACATTGCACCTACACCGCTGTCAGTGAGAAGATCAATAAAGATATCGTCTGATGTCAGAAAGAAAACATTGTATCCGCATTCTTCAATTCGTTTTTCACGGAATTCCTTGGTTGACTTCTGAATGAACTCCACCGCTTTGATCTTATAGGGTTCTGCTCTATCCATTGCGCTTACTTTCTCATTCATGGTTTCCCTCTAATAGTGTGATAGTAAAATGATTTTAAAGAGCAGATTATACTTGTTTTATTTTAAGGTTTGGTGTTGCCTTGCATCTTTCCATGGAGAGGCATGGAAAATGGTGTGGGAGGAGAAGGACATTTTTCGAAATGAGAAAGTATACCAGAAAATTATTATGCGAAATTTAGAAAATGTAATGATTTTTTCCGGATAAGAGCAATTATGGGCAGAATTGAGATAAATGGAAAAATAGGAGTGTAGAATTCTGGAACAACAGAAATGTTTTCTTCTGATGACGAGGTTGAACCACCCCCATTATTTTTTATCTGAACTGTGAAAACAGACGTTTCAATGGACGAAGGTGCATCTGCCTGAATACTAAAAATCTTCGATTGTGAGCTTGACCCCTCCATGGATGTGTCTCCATCTCCTGAAGTATATTCCCACCAGTATGTCGACTCAGAATCCAATCCTCTCCAAGTCCATCCTGCGGGAGTTGATGCGACCAAGTCAAAATTCCAATCTGAATCAATTGTTACATATACCCTTTCTGGGCCATCACTATCCACATTTATATCCCAAATTAAAAACGAAATAACTACATCTTGTGAATCGACTAAAACAGAAGAAGGAAAGGTTTGAACTCCAATTGTTACTGAACGAGAGAGAGATATTTGAACAGGAAAAACATTTAAATTTTTACTCCAATCCTGTTCATCATTCCAACTCGCCATTTGATAATAAACATTCATAGGAATCGCATCAATAAAGGTTTCAATCTCTTTTGAACCAGAAGCTGCTTCAATAGTCTTCAACACGTTCCATGACCAATCTGTAGAATCCATCCCAATAAACTCGTAGAATATTGCTGAGGTGATCTCCCCATCGATCCCCTTGATTTCGATCATCTGATCTGCACCGGATTCAATATAGTCATTTACATATCCCATGGTTTCCAATGTATCTATAAAAATATATGCTACATCTTCCCCGGATGAAACTGGCAATGGGGATTCCGTTTGAAGACCTGAGATCTGAGGCTTTTCATCACCAAATAATTTAGAATTGTGAGTGGCTTCTGATGGTATCTGGATTGCTTTGGAAGTTGGAACCGAATTCCCAAGGAGTATATCTCCCCTTACGCTTAGGTAGAGGTAAGTACCGCCACAATAATTCCATGAATCAAATTGAATGATATCCATGTGTCTTCGGTTAAGCGTTTTAATGGGCAATAATGCCCTTCAATAGCC
>CAZTGJ010000012.1:0-21710 GCA_964613025.1 uncultured Thermoplasmata archaeon
TCCCCCTACCCAATCTCCCCCCTCCCTCCCTCCATTCAGGAGCCATTGCCGTTAGCCATCTTTCTCTTCCTGCATCCGACCCGGAAATCATTAATATTTCATCATCGGTGGACTGCCCAATCTTCTCATATTTCGAGGTGCGACAATGACCGATTACACACAACCTTCTGGAGTTCATGATACCATTGCCAAATTCATGCTTGCTGACGGATTTCCCTTTGTGGTGGACATGGACAGGAGCCATGAGAGCTGGCTCGTGGACAAACGGACAGGAAAAGAGTATCTCGATCTGTTCTCATGTTTTGCCTCCATGCCCCTGGGATGGAACCATCCCGATATCGTAGCACTGAAGGATGAGTTCGGCCGCATTGCTTTGAACAACGTCACCAATTCGGATATCTACACCTCTGAGATGGCCTGGGCCGTGGACACCATTGCACGGATCGCCAAACCCGACTATTTCAATCATCAGTTCTTCGTTGCCGGGGGCGGGCTTGCCGTGGAGAACTGTCTGAAGGCGGCAATGGACTGGAAGGTGCAGAAGAACTGGAAGTTTGGTCGCGTCCAGGGAGGTGTGGAGAAGGGTCATCAGATCGCCCACTTCAAGGATGCCTTCCACGGACGGACCGGGTATACGATGAGCCTTACGAATACGGCACCTGTCAAGACGAAATGGTATGCTCAGTTTTCCTGGCCGAGGATCACCAATCCCATCCTGAACTTCCCTGTAGATGAACCAGAGGTCTCCCGAGTAAAAGAGGTTGAAGAGCACGCGATCAGCCAACTCCACGACGCCGCAGAGAAGAACAAGAACGATATCGCCGGAATAATAATCGAGCCGGTGCAGGGGGAGGGGGGGGACAATCACTTCCGTCCCGAGTTCTTCGTACAGCTCAGAAAGGCTGCGGACGATATCGATGCCATGCTCATCTTCGATGAAGTGCAGGCAGGGATCGGGATAACCGGGAACATGTGGGGATACCAGTGTGCCGATATCAAACCCGATGCCATCGCTTTTGGAAAGAAGACCCAGGTCTGCGGTATGTTCGTGGGACCGGCGGTTGACCAGAACGAGGAGAATGTTTTCACGGTGAGCAGCAGGATCAACAGCACCTGGGGCGGCAACCTCATCGACATGGTGAGAGGTGCCCACTATCTCGAGATCATCGAGAAGGAGAAACTGGTGCAGAATGCGGCAGCGGTTGGAGCATACTTCCTCAAAGGGCTGAACGAACTGAACGATGATGACCGGGTATCCAATGTCAGAGGGAGAGGACTCATGTGTGCCTTCACACTTCCTGATGAGAACACTCGTGACACCTTCAGGAAGATAGCCATGGAGCTGGGGTGTTTCACTCTGACATCAGGGTCCGACAGTATTCGGTTCCGTCCTATGCTCAACCTTACAAGGGAGGATGCCGATGAAGGGATCCGGATGCTTCATGAAACCCTGAAAAAGATCTGATCCTTTCATATTCGAGAGAAACTCTCCTTATCTACACGTGAAGCCTACCTTTCTGCAAGTGAAATCTACCTTATCTGGACGTGAAATTCGATCTATCGCCAATTGAAGCTCTACCTTATCTGGACGTGAAATTCGATCTATCGCCAATTGAAGCTCTACCTTATCTGGACGTGAAATCCGATCTATCACCAATTGAAATCTACCTTATCTACACCTGAAACCCAGCCCATCAACAAGTGAAATGTTATATATCTCATTCAGAGTCTCTTGCCTCCACTTTATCCCCGAGTTTTAGAATCGGAGGAGTAACATGTCAGATGAATTATTGATCTCAGAAGAAGCCTATCTCACCTCTGGAGTCCATATCGGTACCCAGCAAAAGAGTGCGGACATGATGGATTTCATTTACAAGGTCAGGAACGACGGACTGTACGTTCTCGACATTAAGAAGACCAACGAGAGGATCAGGATAGCTTCACAGTTTCTTGCTAAATACGATCCCCAGGATATTCTTGTGGTTTCTGCACGACAGTACGGTCAGAAACCTGTCCGTATGTTCTCCAAGGTCGTGGGCACCAAAGTCATTCCGGGGCGTTTCATACCAGGCCGACTCACCAATCCCATGATCGAGGACTTCATCGAACCCAGCGTCATGGTGATAACCGATCCCGCTGCTGATTCCCAGACCATGAAGGAAGCGATCAGTATCGGCATTCCGGTTGTGGCCCTGTGCGATGCCAATAACGAGACAAAATATGTGGACATTGTTATCCCAGGAAACAACAAGGGACGGAAATCCCTTGCCCTCCTCTATTATCTGCTCACACGTGAGATTCTCAAGGAACGGAATGTTATCGAGAATAACAACCAGTTCCTCTATAAAGTGGAGGACTTTGAGGCAACTCTATGAGTGTGAGACCCCCGGCTGTGATGGATCGGTTCTATCCTGGGGACAAAGCTTCAATCCTTCGGTTGCTGGAAGAATATTTCACCAGAGCCGGAGGGCTTCCAACAACTTTTAATGAACAACCGGTGAAGGGCGTTATCGTTCCCCATGCGGGCTATGTGTATTCGGGCCGCACGGCTGCCCGGTCCTACAGGGCCGTCGCCAGGGGATTCAACAACATCGATGTATTCGTCATGCTCGGTCCCTCCCACACCGGCCTCGGCGCAAAGATTTCCCTCTCAAAGATGGATTTCGAGTCACCCCTTGGGGTGGTGAGGAATGACACCGAACTCGGAGACCTTCTTCTCAGCAGGAGCAGCATCCTCCGTCATTCCGAGGAAGCACATATCCTTGAACATTCTGTTGAGGTTCAGCTCCCATTCCTTCAGTTGATCGCACAGGCGGCAGGCAAGGATTTCTCATTTGTACCCTTGGCAATGATATCCCAGAACATCGAACATGCCAGGGCCCTGGGGAAAACGATTTTCGATGCTGCCAGGGAATCCGGAAGACGGATAGCTGTTATTGCCAGTTCTGATTTCACTCACGCAGGAGCCGCCTACGGATTCATTCCCAGCCCAAGGAAGACCCTTGTGGAGTGGATGTACGAGCATGACGAAATTGCCCTCCAGAAGATCGCGGATCTCGATCTCGAAGGATTTTTCGCGCACAAAGCAAAACACAAGCTCACGATCTGCGGAAGCGGACCCATCGGAACCCTCATGGAGTATAGCAGGCTGTCCGGAGCAGGAAAGGGTAAGGTCCTCCAATATTCCACCAGCTACGACGTTTCCCGATCGACACGGCAGATTGTAGGATACGGAAGCGTCGTCATCGAGTAATGTGTCATTTTTTTCATCCTCATAAAAAAATGGAGATCAGAGAGCTGAC
Source organism: uncultured Thermoplasmata archaeon (assembly GCA_964613025.1). Lineage (GTDB taxonomy): Archaea > Thermoplasmatota > DAOVMN01 > DAOVMN01 > DAOVMN01 > CAZTGJ01. Next base: position 3,303 of record CAZTGJ010000012.1, read on the forward strand.
CGGTGTCAGCTCCTGATTCCGGAGTTGGTTGCTCGATGCGTTTGGTTCTGCTAGGTTTTTACCCCCCAGCGTGGTCTTTTCCCCCCAGAATAGACCATGTGGGAAGCCGGTTTATGGTCGCAGAAAATCCTTTTCGAGAATCTTGTTTTGCTCGAATTGGAATTTAGCTTCTTTAAGGACCCTCAATTTATCTTTGAGACCCAGATATTCGAATTCTCCGTCTGTTTTTTCATCAGCTCTTTTCAGTTCTCCGGGAAGTGTCTTTTCAATTGCCTGTCTCACGAAGTCAACCTTCGTATCGTACAGGCCTGCATCAATGAGAGTCTCAATTTTCTCGGTCTGATGAGCGGAGAGCCGAACAGTGAGCCGCTCTTCGTGCGTGATTCGCTTGACCGTTTCGTTTTTCATACGATTCATGAGAGTCCTCGTCCTTTTCCACACGAAATCCAAAGATGCCAAATGGCAGCTTCTAGACCAACGTGCTCGTTGCGCTTGGGTCCGTTGTCGGACAAATAGCATACACTAGACGCAGGAAATGGTATTTAACGCTTCCGGTGCAGAATGTATAATGAGAGTACAGCAGCGGATAATCCACGCTTCGTTGCCCGGATTTCTTTGTCTTTCTTACTGTCTCTCATGAAAAAAAGCCTCCTAAAAATATTCATCCAATGTTGCTTTATGGTATCTGTCATTGTCAAAGAGTGACTTCACCGCCTTCTCCATGAGCTGGATCCTCTGAACTGTGTACAGGGGCACTTTGAAGCGTTCCGCAAGCTCGAGCGTGGATTTGAGATATTTCTTCACACTATTCTCGTAGACCGTAAGCACCAGCCTTCCGGGACAGACCTCTCCGTCGAAGTTCTTTTTCGTGCACTTTCCCTTCAGGGGGATCCTGCGGTAGATGGTGTTGCATTTGACACATCTGAAGCTCTGCTTGGAAAAGGAGTTCATGTTCCCGATGATATCCGGGAGGAAATGAGATTCGATGACCCTTCGCGCCATATCCCTGACGTCCACGCCGCTCAGTTTGCTCACGATTCTGAACTCTTCCTCCATTTTTTCAGTCATGGAACCCATGGTCTTATAGACCGAAACGATGGGTCCGTCATTGATATCAGTAGTATCATGGGTAAAGCCGAATCCCTCGTACTGCTCGGGCTTCCCGATCCTTCCCCCCACTGTGTCCATTTGGTCCTCGATCTCCTTTGGGCTGGCGTATCTTTCCGCGGCATGGAACAGTTCAAGGGGGTACTCGAACCTCACATCCACATTATGAGCCTCCTTGTCGATCTCCGAGGGATTGATCCGTGTTGAGAGGACCAGGGGTGCATCCATGAGGCCACCCAGTCGATCCGGGAGGAATTCTCTGGAAAAGTTCAGGAGTCCGTCCATAAGCAGAAGGAGCGCATCCTCGTCCCCGTCGCAATTCCGTCTCTTTGCAGTGTGGAAGAAGGGATGGGCAAAGCAGACTGAGGCTTTCGTGAAACCGATGATACGACCAAGAACACCGGCTGAGGTGTGGGGGGCGAGGCCGATGACGAGATGGCCTACAAGGTCAGCCCTGCTCTCCATTCGGTAGTACGGGCTCATGCCGTAGATCTTCACGAGTTCCTCGTCCACGAATCCTCCTGCGTTGGTCAGATAATCAGCAACCGACTGTGCGGGGATCACGTCCTGAACTCTCAGTTCCAGCGTTTGCCCGTCATTCGTCAGAGGCTCACCATGGATGTCATGATTGTATCCGAGTTCCTTGAGCCTGGTTACCGGAGTGCCGATCTCCCTAGGTTTGAAGTGGGTGAGAGGAAGGTCGGTGATATCCACCCGCATGGTCCCATCCTTGTACACAAAAACCCCCATCGCCGCGCGCAGAACCCCCTTCTCCATGATCTCCGGGGATTTGCTTTTCGACATCATGCCCTTGACCCCCTTTACCATAGGGAGCTGGTTCAGGGACAGCACCTTCTTTGTATGATTCAGTTCACCTCGTACGTCCAGCCTCAGTTTCCCGATATTCCCTTTGTCGAGGGTCCTCTTTCCGCAGACACATCTGAAACGATGGGTGTCCCTCTCACATCTTGGACAGTACCGGATCCCCACTTCCACCTGGACATTCATGGTCTGGGCAGCAAGATTGATCAACCGTTTGTTCGTTCCCTCGTTTCCAATGGGGTAGAGGGCGTGAAGCGGAGGTTTCATGGTACGCCTCTTTGCTTTCTCCGGCCTTCCCATTCTCGTCCCGATACGGGTGGGTCCGCGGGGTTTGATGATCCCTCCCGAATTCTCGGAGACCCATTCCATGATATCATTTGTCTCCGGATCTGTGATTAACTTGAGATTTTCATCAAGGCCGAGACCCCTTGCGAGCGGATACGCATAGTGGGTCAGAACGATCTTTCCTTCCTTCACGGTATGGAGGGCACCCAGATTTTTCAGATACTTTTTCACCTGGGGATCGTTCTTGATGATCATGCTGTCAGTTGAGGCATCGAATGAAGCGTAATTCATGATGAAATCCCTGAGCACGAGCGCATCATCCACCTCAAGATCATGCCAGAAAAGATTGTAATCCGGATGGAGCGGTACCTGATGTTCTCTTATGTACTGGAAAGCTTCACGGGAACCCGGGAAGCTGGGTGGTTCCAATCCAATGGCCTGTACTTCGGCACGCCACCATTCCGGGGAGAAGGCTCCCGGCATCAGAGGATGATTGTTCTCGGCAAACTCACCAAAGGGAACCAGGATCTCCCCGAGATCCTCTATCCTGGTTACAAGGTTTTTCACCTCCAACGCCTCGTTGCGTGTATCGAGGCGTATCACGTCCCCGTTCTTCAGTGCCACAATGGGGCCCTCAATGGAGTCACATGTGGTTATACCACCTGCCTTCCCAGGTCTCTCGATTTTGACCTGGGTCCCGATGGCAAGAAATTCCCCTGTGATGGTGAGGGCCGCCGGATGGACGGCAATAGCCGCAGTCCCTGCTGTCCTGGCCCTGCCGTAACGTAATCTGAACCCTCCCTTTCTGGAAGGATAGGAGAACACCGGTCTTCCGGCAATAAGTTCTTTGATGTACTTGAAGTTTGGTTCCACACCCTTTCCGCCCTTTCCCTTGGAGTTGAGGTCCTTCAGGAACTCCCAGCCTGAGATCCCCAATTTGTCCACATGCTTCAGGATCTTCGGGGCCTTCAGGCTCATTCCTTCAGTGATCACCAGGCATGCTCCACCCCTGACCCGGTTGGTGTCGAAAGCCTCAAGATCACGATTTCCCGATATCTCCTCTTTTTCGGTACCATCACCGTCGATGGAGATCGGGCAGTTCTTGACGATGATCTCGATCTCCTTGGATCCCGGAGTGTACTGAAGATGCTGGAGCCTTCTGTAGAGGGGGATCTCTTCCTTGAGCCGTTCCACTTCCTTGTCAGTTGCCTTATAGTTCGATATGCCCAGCTCCCGTCTCGCCACGTCGGCAATCAGGACACTGAGTGCCTGACCCGTGCCACCGGCCGAGCGGATGGGTCCCGCGAAATAGAGGGCCGCGTAATCGGTTCCATCCGGGTTCTTTTTCAGTTCCACCTTGGTTATCCCTTCCAGGGGAGCAACCAGTACCCCTTCGGTGAGAACCGCAAGACAGGTCCTTACCGCTTGCTCTATTGCCTTTTCGGGAGGTTCGTCATTGGATCTGGCAAGTTCCTTGGCAAGGATGATAGATACCTCTTCTCGGTTTCCCACACTTTTCAGGAGTTCACGGATCCGTTCTGCAATTCCCTCGGGTCCTACCAGATTTTCCACACGGGCCGCAAGGTCCTGGGCAAGGGGGATCTCCACACTTTCCTTTGGGTCAAGCCCTAGGGATCGGGCTGCATTTGCAATATCATATGCATCGTTTACCCGCTCCTCCATGGTCAGAAAATAGTTGAGCATTTCACTGCTCATCCCAGGGTTTCCACTCCCCTTATCATCTTGTGAAACAAGAACCGTGTTTGGTTGTTGATGGACCGATCCCGCATCCGAGGAACTCATTGTTCCTCTATAGCATAGGATGTAAAAAAAATTATCTGATGCCGCGCCCTCCGGATTCCCTGGCAAGGTCCCGGATTGCTGTTGGAGAACAGGATTTTCAGGTCAATATTATTTGATATATCCCTTTTCAACGAGATACTTACGAACCTGTTTTCTGATGGTTTTCGGAATGTATCCTTCCTCGACACCTTTCTGACACATTTCCTGAATGTACTTCAGGTCTGCCTTTTTCAGTTTCTTGGGATTCATAGGTGTCGGTTTCTGCGGAAGGTAGGTCGAAAGGTCGGGTTCCACTGGTTTTTTTCCTTTCTTTGCGATCCCAGTTTGTTTTTTCTTCTGACTGCCGGCCTTTTCTTTTTTCAAATCCCCGGGCTTCGATCCCTTCTTATCCTTTGAGTCCAATTTTTTGGGTGGCGGAACGGATCTTTTTCCCTTTCCCTTGGCTGAATCAGCCTTGAGATACTCCAGTTCGTTGATGAAGGACCGGATATGTTTTCGTATGGTCTTCTTTACGTGATTTTCGGCCAACCCCTCTCTGTAGATGGATTGGATGTGTTCTTTATCCTTTTTCCTTAACGAACTCAGGTTGAATGGTTTAGGTTTTTGGGGGAGGAAATCCAGGATCTCCAAATTATCACTGCTCTTTGCATCCTTTCCGGATCCCTTCTCAGTAGTAGCTTTCTTTTTCCCCTTCGCCTCAGTTTTCTTTCCCTTTTCCCCTTTCACCGTCTTCTTTTCCTTCTCAGCCTTCACTCCCTTCTTCTCTTTCCCCTTTGCCTCTTCCTTTTTTCCCTTCTCCCCTTTCACCGTCTTCTTTTCCTTCTCAGCCTTCACTCCCTTCTTCTCTTTCCCCTTTGCCTCTTCCTTTTTTTCCTTCTCAGCCTTTACTCCCTTCTTCTCTTTCCCCTTCGGTTCCGCTTGCTCCTTCTCCCCCTTTGATCCCTTTGGTTCATCTGCCTTCTCCTTTTTCGATTTTGTCACAGGAGCTTGCTTTGCATCAGCAGATTCCCGGATCCTTTCGAAATACTTCTTTTCATCAAGGATCTTCCGGACCTGTTTTCGTATGGTCTTTTTCACATACCCTGCCTCCAGACCCTTCCTGCATATCTCGATTATGGTCTCCTGATCTTCCGGTGACAGGATCTCGAATTCTACAGAGGCCGGTTTTTGGGGGAGGAACTCAGCGATGTCTGTTTGCTCCATCTCCCGTTTCCTCTGTGCCTTCTTCTCAGCCTTCTTCCCCCCGATCTTCTCCTCGGGTTCCGGTTCAGCGCTGATTTCATATTCTCCTCGCTTAAGGTAACCGGCCTCATCAAGATACTTTCGTATCTGCTTCCGGATCGTTTTTTTAATGTATCCAGCTTCGATGCACTCGTTATAGATGTCCTTGATGGCATTCCTGTCACCACGATCCATGTTTTCGAGAATGATGGGTGCCGGCTTCTGTGGAAGATATTCAAGGATGTCCACAAGTGCGAGACTTTCGAAATATCCCAGGAACCGGTCCTTGACCATCATGTCGAATTCGATCTCCATCTCCTCCTCGGCTTTGGTGAAGATGCTCATGAGTTCACGGTCTTCCTTCTCAGTGATATCCTCCATACCCAGCCCTCTTGGGAGGTACATCACATACCAGTCCTTTTCCTCACGCTTGATCCTCCTGTGACTGCGGTTGAATTCCTCGATATATGAGACAGCATTTTCATCCTTGGGCATATTTCTTCCACCCCTTATTCTGATATATATCATTTCTCATCTTTCAAAAAGCTCCAGGGTTTTTTCCCGGTATCATACTGCATTCATTCATCTCCCCGACCATACCCTTTACCCTTCCGGGATATTTCACCGACGATCAAGCATTACACAGGAAAGTTCATATATAGACCATATTTAGGCAAGCCTAAACTATTTCGGAAGGCTGAAACATGTTGGGACAATTTCTCATAACATTCAGGGAGGTATTCGAGGCCTCTCTCATTATTGGCATAATCATCGCATTTCTCCAGCGATCAGGTAGGAATGAGCTCATTCCATCCGTCTGGCTTGGAACGGCATTTGCTGCCATCGGAAGTATTGTAATCGGATCGGCTGTATGGCTTATAACAGGGGAGCTATCGGATTCTTCCATGAAGCTCTTCGAGGGCATTGCAGTTCTCATTGCGGTAGCCGTGCTGACTGGCATGATCCTCTGGATGGCGCGGCAGGGAAGTCACATAAAGGCAGATATCGAAACCAGGATCCACGGCTCAATGGAGGGAACCTCCAGGCTGTCATTCATCGTTCTGGTATTCCTGCTTGTTTTCAGGGAGGGCTTTGAGACTATCCTTTTTCTGCTTCCATATTCCACTCACGACCCTGCGGGAACTATAACGGGGGGTGCGGGGGGGGTGCTGGCTGCCACTGGAATATCACTTCTGATCTTTGTGGGGGGTATGAGATTCGATCAGGGAAAATTCTTCCAGTTCACCGGGGTCCTTCTCATCTTCCTGGCAGCCGGGCTTGCAGGATACGGAGTGCATGAACTTATCGAATATCAGGAAGCGGTTGGATCGGAACCGGGATGGTTGGGATCCCCGGCTTTCCAGCTCGATATTTCAAAAGAAAGTGCTCTGCATCATAAGAGTTCGGTCGGTTCGGTGTTCGCCGTTATGTTCGGATACTCAGTGAAAATGGAATGGGCACGGGTGTTGATACACACATCATATCTGGCAGTTGTCCTTCCGATTTTCAATAAGATATCCAGCCGGCCGGTTCAGGGTTTTTCCTGAGAATCCTGCGTCTGGCAAACAACATTATTTACCGAAATATCCTTTTCCGTACCGGAGCATGATATTGCAGGATCCCTCGCTGGTGACCATGCATGGTCCCACCGGGGTCTTTGGAGTACATAGTTTTCCGAAGAGCGGGCACTGGTCAGGATACACCAGACCCCTGAGCACCTCACCACATCTGCAGCCGGGGGGTTCTTTGATCTCCATGAGGGTCAATTCCTCCAGCTCGTCCTCGAACCGTTTCCTGGCATCGAGATCCGCATAGGCAGGTGCGAGGTCCAGTCCGCTGCCAGGGATCGCTCCGAACCCCCGCCATTCGGCATCACCGATCACGAAAGCTTCCTTGATGAACTTTCTTCCAATGGGGTTCCCCTCGACCCGGACCACCCGTGTGTACTCATTCTCCAGTTCCGCCCTTCCCTCGGTTATCTGCCTCGCCAGCATGAGAGTTGCCATGAGCAGGTCAAGGGGTTCGAAGCCGGTTACCACCTGGGGCATCCCGTATTTGCTTGAGATGAACTCCCAAACATTCAAACCCGTGATCGTCGTAACATGACCCGGCTGGATGAATCCGTCCAGCTTCACCTCTCCCATGGCGATGAGTGCTCCCACTGCCGGAGGAGTGAGTTTATGGGTGTTGAGAATGGAGAGGTTTTCCGGAAACCCTGTTACAACGGCGGATGCTGTGGAAGGTGATGTGGTCTCGAACCCTACTGACATGAATACCACATCCAGATCCGTGTTCTCACAGGCGATCTTCTTCGCATCATCGATGCTGTATACCATCCTGACATCGGCCCCTTTTCCTTTCAGGGCGAATAGATCATCACGCTGACCCGGGACACGCATCATATCCCCGAATACTGTGATGGTTTTCCCCTTCTCTGCCAGTAGAATTGCTTCCTCGATCTCCCTCTGGGTGGTAACACAGACCGGACACCCCGGTCCCGGCCGTATCTCCACACCGATCTCCATGAGCATCCGGTCCATGCCGTGCCTCACCAGGGTATCCTGATGACCACCGCACACATGCATGATCCTGATATCCAGTTCCATGGATTTCAGAGCCGAGAATATCTTCTGGGCCGTCTCCCTATGGGTCAATGAGAAATCAGGAAAATCGTTCATCGTATTCAACTTAACCATTTTACCGTGCTCCCACATTTTGTTCCGCTTACTCTACATTCCTGGCTCGCTCAATGAGATCCGCAGCAGCCTTATCCGCATTCATAAGGATGTCCTCTTCACCATCGATCTTTCCATGAAGCATGAGTATTCTGCCGTCGCAGATCGTGGTATCCACTACACTCCCGGAAGCGGCATACACCAGGTTTGCTATAGCATTGTGCATGGGAATGAACTCGGGTCGCCGGGTGTCAACCAGGATGATGTCCGCAAGCTTTCCCTCCTCTAGTATTCCCGCATCGATCCTAAGAGCGCGGGCTCCGTTCTCAGTGGCAGCCTGAAGCGCTTCACTGGCAGGCATGAGTGTCTGCTGGTTGTGGATCAGTTTCTGGATCACCGCAGCGAACTTCATCTCCTCCAGCATGTCAAGATTGTTATTTGATGCCGTTCCATCAGTTCCAAGTGTCACATTCAACCCCGCATCCTTCATTAGATCATAGGGCATAGCTCCACCCACGGCAAGTTTTGCATTTGAAACCGGATTGTGGGAAACACTCGATCCTTTTTCTGCAAGCAGGCCGATCTCTTTCTCGTTCAGCCACACTCCATGAGCCGCAATGAATCGCTTATTCAACAGACCATTCCTGTCCAGCAGCTCCGTTGGTCTGACTCCGTACTTTTCCATACAATCGGTATTCTCCTTTTCTGTCTCAGAGAGGTGCATGTGAACCAGCAGCTCCTTATCACGTGCAAACTCATGAACCCACTGCAAACCCTCCTCGGAGATGGTAAAGACCGCATGGGGGCCAAGAGATGGTTTGATCCGAGAGCATTTCATCTGGGTAATATGACGGATCGATTCCACCGATCCCTTGATCTCCTTCTCACGCCTTCCTTCATCCCAGAGGTCCACGAATCCGTAGGCAAGAACTGCCCTGATTCCCATTTCATCAGCAGCCCGGGCTGTTTCCTCAATGTTGAAATACATGTCATTGAAGGTTGTGGTCCCGCTCCTGATCATCTCCAGAATGGCAAGTTTCGATCCCCAGTAGTTATCTTCTTTTTCGAACTTCGCTTCCACGGGCCAGATCTTCTTCTGGAGCCAGTCAAAGAGGGGCATATCATCCCCGTACCCCCTCAACAGGGTCATGGCCGCGTGGGTGTGGGTGTTCACCAGACCGGGGAAAGCTGCCAGGCCATCGGCTTCGATTATCGTGTCTGCCTCGGTTCTGCCTCCAATCTCGGAGATGATGTTTTCCTCGATATAGATATTCGTGCGCTTGCTTTCAAACTGGACATTTTTGATCAGGATCGACACAGGATCACCTCGGAGCGGAAGCCCCCTTTTGTTGATAATGCTTTTGGTCGGATACATCGTTGGATAACATCGTCGGATATCGCTTATATTTCCACCCATGCCTTCGGGTCCTCAGGTGTGGAGCATTCTGTAGAGATTATTCTCCTTCGAATTCCATGAGGGTGAACATCGGGTAGTTCTTGATCTTCTCTCTTCCCTTCAGTTCGGGAAGTTCCACCAGGAACGCACACTCGGCCACGATCCCGCCAAGTCTCTCCACCAGTTTGATGGCCGCTACTATTGTGCCCCCCGTGGCAATGAGGTCATCTACAATAAGGACACGTTCCCCCTCCCCCACCGCATCCTTGTGCATCTCCACACAGTTCGTACCGTACTCCAGAGAGTATTCCTCCCTGATCGTATCCGAGGGAAGTTTCCCCTTTTTCCGAACCGGCACGAAACCGATATCGAGCTTGTACGCAAGTACGGCACCGAAGATGAATCCCCGGGCATCGATCCCCACGATTTTCTCGATTCCCATATCCCTGTACCGATCATAGAGTTCGTCGCAAACGGCCTTGAACGCTTCACCATCCTGCATCAGTGTCGTGATGTCCCTGAACATGACCCCTTCGATGGGCCAGTTGGGTACTGTTCGTATCTTTTCCTTGAAGTCCATGGTTTCATCCTCCGTTTCATCCCTAATTTCACTCTCTTTTTCATCCTCTCAATTTTATCTTTTCTTTCACTCTATTCGATCCGTTTCACCGCTTCGATGAGCAATTCCTTCATCCGGCCGGCATTCTGATTGAATACCTTCAGGATCTCCTCCCAGGAGACCGGTTCCTCATCATCCTTCCAGCAGTCATAATCCGTTGACATTGCCACTGCGGCATACGGTATGCCTGCCTCGTTCGCCAGCATGATCTCCGGGGCAATGGACATGTTGATCACATCGGCTCCCCAGATCCGGTACATCCTGGATTCGGCCTTGGTGGAAAATCTCGGCCCCTCGTAGGTGATAACGGTACCTGAGTCATGGGTATCGTTCCCCAGGTCCCTTGATGTTTCGCATAATATCCTCCTCAGATCCCGATCGAATGGTTCTGCCATAGGGGTGTGGACCGCTCCGTCCTTGAAGGAATCGAAGAAGGAGATCTTCCGATGCCGGGTAAAATCAATGAACTGGTCCAGAATCACGAAATGCCCTCTTCCGATCTTCTCCCTGAGGCTGCCGCACGCTGTGGTGGCGATGATATGGGTAACTCCCTGTTCCTTCAGTGCATGGATGTTCGCGCGGTAATTCACCTCGGTAGGGCTGAATTGGTGCATCTTCCCATGCCGTGCAAGGAGCACCACCTCTGTTCCCTGGATGCTTCCAATGGTCAGCGATGATGAGGGATCCCCGAAGGGAGTTGTGACCTGAAGCTCATGAGCCTTCTCAAGTATCCCCGGATCATCCAGACCCGAGCCGCCGATAATTCCGATCTTTACCATAGCTAAACCTCGTAACAAGACTTTTTTTCGGAGGTGAAGCTTCATTTTTCCATTTAAAGATTCCTTTACCAATATTTGGGATTGAAGGTTTCTCAGATTATCTGTGCTTCGAAAAATTATTTCTGCTCACTCACAGCTCAACTCAATACTGAGTGGATTCTGTTACAATCGGTATAAGATAGAGTGAACTCTCCGAAAGAGTTCATCAGCGATTGCATCATCGAGGGTGTGAGGTGGTGCCCGAGGGAGTAGGTGGTTAATGCAAAGAAAAAATAAGGAGATGTGTTAAAAAATTCGGTGATGGTACTCGGGCACCATAGATGAAATCATCCAATTCTTATTTATAGTTTTTTACGTTTTTTTTCATAGTTTTTTTCCCAATTCATTAGTTGTTCAGGCATATGCACAATTAACGATTTTCTCATTCATAGAAAAGATAAATCATTAAATGCCATATTTTTCATTGTCCTGTAAATGGGCAATCAAGATTTCCAAACATTTTTTCATACATTGACCGTTCGATCCAAGCATTTTTCAGTATAAATGTTTACCGTTTTCTGAAATAATCCGCTGATGACTTCCGGAAGATTTCCCCGATATATTCCCAGGGATCCTAGCTTTGAAAGGTGTCGAGTATCTCCTGCTCCATGAAGTGACACGCACCTGGGATGACAATGGTATGGAGTGGTGGTCCGAAATCAACCTTTGCTCCCTGCTCCAAGGTCCCGTACCAGAGGAATGGTTCGGGAGAACCGGCTCTGGCTACCACCGCAACCTTTGTGGTAGGTTTCAGGATACCCTCCCCAACCTCATGTTCCATTCTCATGAGAAGCTCTAGCCCCTCATGTGCTGTCATGAAATAATCCTCATGGGATTTGATATCCAACAGCACCATGGAATGCAGTCCGGAACGCAGGTTGTCCCTGACAACCTCATAGGGGCTCGTGGGGAAATAGTCCCCTTCGGGTCTTGCCAGTGTTGTGGTCCTCCCGAACTTGTACGGAGGAAGTCCCAGAAGTCCGGGAATTGCAGTGAAGACAGACGAAGCATGAATGATCGACACCGGGAACCCCCGTTTCATTGCTTCCAATCTGAGGGATTGGTGGGTTGTGGCAGATAACGGGTCACCCCCTGTCAGAAATACAGTATCACCTTTTTCCAACGCCTGGAGAATGATCTCCTCTCCTTCCACCTCCTCCCTGGTCAGGATCCTGATCGGTCGCCGGAACAGTTCTTCCATATCTTCCCGAGAGCTTCCCGGTAGAATGGAGGTATAGAATTCGCCCAATACCGTTTCGGCCTGTTGGACGGTGTTCAATCCCTTGACCGAGATATCTCTCACATCATAAAGTCCCAGGCCCACAAAATTCAGAGTTCCCATTTCGTCACCATTCCTTTCAATCTGGATCAATCTCAATGGGATGTATTCATGGAATAAGAATTCCGGAATCGCCTGCTGGTCCTATATTACAAACTCATAAGATCTTCCAGATCATCATTCCACTTATTCCACCATTCATCGCTTTCCCTGAATGATGCCTGGAGATTCTGTTGAACCTCTTCAGCGATCCGCTCCTTCTCCTCTGCCGCCACAAGGTCTTCCTCATACGTATCCTCTTCAGGAGGTTCTTCCGGAATCTCAGGCTCGGCCGGAGGCATTTCCGGTGGCAATTCAGGCGGAACTTCCTCAGGTTGGCTATCCGGTTCCGGCATAGCAGGGGCCGGAGGCTCTGGAGCAATTTCCGCGGCTGGGAACGATGGGGGAGGGGTCATGGGTTCCGGAGGGAGCTCCGGGGGAACCTCATCCGGGGTTTCCGTGGGTTTCTCCTTGTTGTTCTCCTCGAAAAGCAACTGATCATCAGAAGTTGATTCGGGCTGTTGTGAATTTGTATCCCAATTATTCTCAGGAAGATTGTCCTTGAACATTCCTTCACGTTCTCTTCGGGCAATTTCCATCCTTTCCCGTTCCATTCTGAACTCTGCTTCACGTTCATGCTTTCTCTTTCTGCGTCGCGCCATTCCCGCCACCTTCTTGTGATGATCCGATATGTGATGAACCACATGCATACAGGAAAACTGAATGGATACGATTGTACTCCAGGGCAGTCCATAGCCCGGAATTATCAGTCATCGGATTCAATTACTATGATATTGATGGACTCCAAACCTATTAAATAAGTTTTTCCTCCCCTCCCCCCCTCCCATGCTCACTTTTTTTATCTCTCTCATTCAGGCGTCACGTACTCCCTCTCCCCTCGTTCTATCTTTCCCTTTTTTCCCTCCCCCTCCTTCCCCTCATTCTATCCTTTCATTCTTTCCCCTCCTTCCTCTCATTCTATCCTTCTCTTCTTTCCCTCCCTCTCCTTCCCCTCATTCTCTCTGCGGTAATAATATGGAAATCACATACAATCTGAGAATCTCACTTTCCCTTCCATTCGATGTCTTCATCCGATACGATGGTGGCAGATCTGATCTTCGGAGACACGCGCCTTCGGGATGTCCCCCTGTCGCCCTCGTTATAATCCTTTGAATATTCCTGCTCATCAAGATCTTGCCACGTATCGTGCAGCCGCTGGATTGCATTCAGGTTTCCGATGATGATGAAGAGGATCATGAGCCACCCAAGGGGATAGAAATCCAAGATCTCGTGGGTTCCGGACACGGTGATCATGATGAATTGAATACATGAGATGATCAGAAGGAGCATGAGTCTGTCTGCCCGTCCCAGCCATCCTCCGTAATGTCGTGTTCCGCCCACCGCCTGGGCCTGTGTTCCCATATAGCTGAGCATGAGGACCGAGATGATGGCGATAAATCCGATCTCCATGGGGCAGTAGGGGCTGAAGGTGATCCCACCCAGTACGAAAATATCAGAATACCTGTCAAATACGTGGTCAAGAAGATCCCCCTGGATCGAGCTTGTGTTCGTCAGACGGGCAACTTTTCCATCGAGGGCGTCGAACAACGCAGATAGGAAGAGAAATAGAAAAGCCGGGACAAGGTAATGATCTGCATCATTGGTAAGGTAGAAGCACAGACCGCTCAGGATTGCCAGGATGAGGGAAATGAAGGTGATGGTATTCGGCGATAATCTGGTGATGCGTTTTGCAATGGGGACAAGCACCACATCCGCCCGATCACGATAATCATTCAGTACCATTCCAAGATCTCTCCTGTATAATCGATCAATTCCGCAGGTTCCGTGAGGGGTGCGGGGGGGTTCAGTATGATCCTCCTGCAGATGGCTGCTCCCTCTTCCGGTGAAACGTTTGTCATATCAATTTCGTACATGGGACATTCAGTTTCCAGGGCCTCCAGCGAGATAACACCCATGGCCTCAGCTTCCATGTTCTCCCTGATCTTCTCGTTCGAATATGAACGTTTACGGAGTCGTCTCTCCAGTTCCATGGTGGATGTGCGGAGTATGATGATCGTGTCTGTGATCAAATGGTGGGAAAGATGTCCCTCAATGATCGTATGCTTTCCGGTCTCCTCCGGAAGGCTGATCTTCCCCTCGGAAATATCACGTACCATGGCCTCGATATCCACCTCGGCACTTCCTCTCCCTTCATCAACACCCGTATTATAGTTCTTTGTCAATGCATTCATGGAAACGATCTTGAACTCCTGAGGATCGAAATGTTCTGCAATCGACGTTTTTCCTGTTCCCGGGGTCCCGCTCAGGGAGACGATCATACAATGCAAAGTTCCCGATGAATGTTTTATATTTTTTGGACGGCGGCCTCTCCCCATCTCCACCCACTTTTACCTTCGCATCCCCGTTCCTTTTCCCCCACCACCTCTCCACATTTCAGTCTCAATCGTCACCCCCCTTTCCTCCCCCCTAATCTTTCTTACTTGACTTAACTCGGAAGCGTCTTGTGTGGAAATGTTTTTCTATGAAAACCTGACGTTGATTCCCCATGGTAGAGGAAAAAAAGCTCACCAGATATGAGAAGGCGAGAATCATTGGTGCCCGAGCGCTCCAGATCTCAATGGGCGCACCAAGTGCTCTCCAGACACATGAAAACCTCCTTCATCCCATCGACATAGCTCTCAGCGAATTCGAGCAGGGAATCATACCGCTTCAGGTCAAGGAAAAGGTTCACACCGGCCTAAGAAACCCCATGAGGCATCAGGCGGAGGAAAAGCAGTCCGAGGATAAGGCATGAGTCTGGTGGATACCACACCTCACATCGTATTAATCTCTCTCTTGTTAAAGTGCATATTTATTCTTGTTATTGCTGTGGAGCTTATGCTCCCGAGGTGGAAGAAATATCCTCTTTTGATCTCCTGGAAAACCGACTGGAAGGAGGAGCTGCAGCACTCACTTATTGAAGGTGGTGCATTTTTCTTTTCTATCGGACTTCTTCTGGTCTTCGATATCATCGCCTCAGATGAGAGCTGGCTCATGCTTCCCGTCACCCTGTTCCTGGACATTCTTCTTATCCTCATGATCCTCTCCCTCCTGTTCAGCCCAAAGACCTATGGCATCACAGAGAAAGGTATCTATTGTCAGGGGCTCACCCTCAGATGGGAGCACATACTGAAATTCGAACACTCGAAAAAAAAGCTTCAGATAAGGACCAGAGGAACCTTCCGGGAGAACAGAACCTTCCCACTGCCTCTCAGTGAGGATGAGCGAAAGGAAATTGTTCGGATGGTCCAGGATAAAATGGAAAAAGCTGACAAGAAGAAATAGATGCGATCGAATTCGATCCGATGCCAACCATTGCGATCCACTGCTATCAATCATCAATTGCATTATGTGTTCAGCCTTTCCAGAGATCTGGTTTTCTTTCTCTTGAAAACCGGAACTGAGGCGATCAGTCGATCAATCTCTTCGATGGTAAGGATTCGATAGTCGGTATGTTTTTTCTGTGTATGGCGTTCCAGGGCGACCATTGTGTTCACCACGTGGCCATCACCGGAAGCTTATATAATACGATTGGAAATGGGGTTTGACACACTTTGTCATTGCTTTCCTTCAATACTCGGGCCCGTGTGTCACACTAGTTGGATTGGCACAGACCGGACAGACATTCCAGCCTTCCTGGAGCGCGGTCCCGCAATTGCTGCACGAACCCTCTTCCTCAGATATCCCCACCTCCGGAATCCTCCCTGGAGAATCCCCTCCTCCCGCAGTCTGCCCCTTGCTGTAATACACCGAGTCCGAGATGGTCTGGGAGTTTGAGATGTTCGTGGTCTTGTGAATGTTCTGCGAGTGCTGGGAATGATCGTACTGGGGTGAATAATGATGATGGATCTCCTGTTTCACCACCTTCTGCTCGGGCTTTACGGTACCCCAGATCATCCCCCAGAGGTTCTCGATAAAATCGTCAACTTCATGGTGGAGCTTGGGCGTAGTCCTGTGGATCAACTGCGTGATCCTGGGCATGTAGAATTCCAGTATCCTGAAGACCACGATGATGACGATGATCGTGAAAATGATAGCTGCCATGTACAGAGGCAATTGCCACATCGAGGGTTCGTTTCTCATGGTGATATGGGTGTGAAAGCTGAGGTTATTTAATCTTTATGGTGGATCAGAGGTCAGGAATTTTTCTTGTCGGGTGATGGAGGGCTTTGGGCCACCTGATCCAGTCAGACAACATTATTCATGCTACTACGAACCTGGCTTCCATGCCGCCATTACCGAAGATCATAGGCAATCCACTGTCCTGGATTTCGAACATCGCCTCGAAATCTTTGAGGAGGAGAGATGATTGATTCGGGCTCATGTCCTGTGTCAGTGCATCGATGACTTTCCTCTCGTGCTCGGAGGACATCTCCCTGTTCTTTCGATAGAATCCGGGTTCCAGCTTTCCGGCTCGCAGGTATGCTTTGAGTGCTTCCTCGGTATTCCCTCTGGCAGAATGAAGGAGGCCGAGGTTCAGCCAGATCTCACCCCTCCGGGGTTCGATCACCACTGCCCGGGTATACAGCCTCAATGCTTTAGGGAAATTGCCGCTCGCATGGCATCTCTTTCCCCGTTCGTACAGGGAGCCGCTTTCCCTGATCCTCTTCTTGCCCGCTTCCAGAATGTTCCGTTCGTAGATGGCCGCTTCCATGTTCATGATACTACCCGCCGCAGGGAAAATATTGAGAATCTTTTTTGAGAACTTGCTGGAGAGTTCGGTGGTGGAGGATATATAACCATACTGGGTCAGTAGTCTAAGTGTGGCGATTTCTCAGATGTGATAATTTCAATATTCTCAACGTTCGCAAAGATGGAGCGTATCAAGATTAGTTCAAGAATAAAAGTAGGTCTTGCAAGAGCCAAGGCTAATGGTGTGAAATTAGGACGGAGATCTACTATTACCGATGGTCAAATAAAACGAATCTAGGAGGAATACGAAAAAGAAGGCACGATATCTCGTGCGGCAAAGGTAGTTCCATTCTCAAAAGGTACTGTATATTCCATCATAAAGAATGAAGTGCACTCCAGAGAGGAATATTTGCAATTGAGGCAGAGAATTCGAGAAAATAAGTGAGAATATTTCCAGAATTTGAAAAAAGGTCCGTTATCTTGATCGTTTATTTTTTGCGCAAATTGGGCACCAATGCCCTTTCAATATTGATTTCGGAACCGATTTCCATTTATGACCTTCAGAACACCTCCAAAGAAGTTTTGTACGATTATTCGTATATTTTATTGAAAGACACTCACCATTTTTGGAAACTGCAACCTTTCTCATATCCTCAATAGTCTTATTTCGTCCTCTGCAAAATGGGCACCATTGGATAATAAAAGTAATTTTCTACCAGGTAGAAATGCTTCATCGACGATATCAATGTGGAATCGGTTATTCCCGTTTTGTAATTAGGAAGTAACACTTCAAAAATTGTCTATTCCAGACTGTTGGTTTCAAAAAATCAAGCGACAGTTTCTGGGCGTTCAAAAGGTATTCCGTTAATTCTTTCTCGTGGATTATATTGATATGCTTTTTCAAATAATTCGGGCATATTTGGATCGCCGAATATAGCCACACCTTGTTCTTTACTTGCACCGCCGTTATATATAATTGTACCAAGATCAGTTTTACCTGACTCAATTAAATTAAATAAATCGATACCTACTTCATGGGTATGCGCATTCCAAGGAGATCTCCTGTCATGCATGTCGCCGCCAACAGTTATCAGATACTTTTCCAAAAATGGTACTAACCCTTCGCGGTGTTCAACTAAATTCGTTGCTCTAAGAGATATAGCTGTCTGATTAGGAAAACAAGTATATGCATTAAACAAAACCCTGCGCTCAGGATTGAGATCCACAAATAGTTTCTTGAAACTAATGCCTGCTTGCTCACAGGTGTTAAAATAAGCTTTTGATAAATGATTATAATGCACTAATTTTGCTATAT
Organism: uncultured Thermoplasmata archaeon; assembly: GCA_964613025.1. Lineage (GTDB taxonomy): Archaea > Thermoplasmatota > DAOVMN01 > DAOVMN01 > DAOVMN01 > CAZTGJ01. The sequence continues at coordinate 21,374 of CAZTGJ010000012.1, forward strand.
CTAAACTATAATTAGAAACGTGATTAGCTCCCAAAATATGCGTTCTATTCTCCAGTCCATATTCTTTTACTAATTTCTGATTTCCAACGAGCATGGCTCCGGAAAAATCTATATATGGATTAGTACAGTCTGCTCTTGTGAATAGATCTGTTATGGAAATTTTATCTTTTTCGGGGTTGCGTTTTGGCTCCTTTCCAAAAAATTCTATATATGCTCTTCTGCTATTTTCAGCAGCAGCATCAGAAAATGCTCTGAATTCTGCTTCACTTATATTTAAATGGTTCATTAGCTTGTAGGGATTTGCAATAATTGAATCCGCGCATTTTTCTCCCCAGAA